>JAKANW010000638.1 GCA_021823555.1 Chloroflexota bacterium | reverse complement strand
TTTGCCATGTTTCTCGATCTCGGAAATTAACCGCCTCCGTCCGTCGTCCACCGTCCACGGTCTGCCGTCCACAGTCTGTCCGTTAAATGCTGCCACCGCCAGATCTGCTGCTTCAATCGCGATGGCAAAGAGGGGTTCGTCGCCCTCGTGATAGGCGGCGGGGAAGAAGGGCGCTCCTGCCGGGACGTTGGCCAGCGCGGCGAATTGCAGGTTGGCGAAGCCGTTGGGTTCGAGCGGCGCGGCTTTGACGATCACCTCTGCGCAGGCGCGCGCCGCGGTCAGGTCCATGCCGCGCGCTTTGTCTGCCATCACACCGCCGAAGAAGACGCTGGGCGAGACTGCCAGCGCTTCGGGGATGACCGCGTAACTGTCGGGGAAATCGGTCAGAGCCGGGCCGAGGGAAACGTAAGCGATGCCAATTTGCTTGGCGATGGACGAGATTTCCTGCGCCAGGTGTGGCGTTTCGCGGAGTTTGCCCGCCAGCAGGCGCGGAAAGGGAATGGTTGCCAGCCGCGTAGTTTGGACTTCATAGCCTGCGGATTCATACGCGGCTTTGGCCAGGGCGAGAAAGTCCCCCGCCGCGTGCAGGATGTTTTCATCGAGAGGATATTTAGGGTCGCAAAAGTAAGTGATCGAACGGATTCTCATAGGTTGACGCAATGGAATCTGAAGTCTCCTGACTTCAGCATTCCCAACGTCTGGAGACGTTGTACTCCTTTCTCGAAAAACATGATTACGGAACACACATTACGCAACACGCTGCCTCATCACCTCAAACATCAATACCGACCCTGCCATTCCCGCATTCAACGATTCAACCTTTCCCGACATCGGAATGGAAATTTTCTGCATCGCCAATCTGCGCGCGGACTCGCTGGCGCCCTCCGCCTCACCGCCTACGATCAAAGCCAGCGGCGCTCGCAGATCGGTCTCCCAGCACGAGACTCCGTCCATGTCCGCCAGATAGACATTGATTCGCTGCCTCGCTGCCTCGTTGATTCGCCGACTCGTTGATTCGCCGACTCGTTGAATCTCCTCCCACGTCATCGAACGAATCGGCAGCCGGAAATGCGCGCCCATCCCTGCGCGGATGACCTTCGGCGCAAAGGCATCTGTCGTTTCGGGCGGGATCAGGACTGCCTGCACCCCCGCCGCAGCCGCTGAACGGATCAACGTGCCGAGATTGCCGGGGTCGCGAATTTGGTCAGGGATGAGGATGAAATTTAGTAAATCGGGAATTGGTAATTGGGCAAGCTCCAAAACAGCTAGGATGCCCTGCGATGTTTCAGTTTCGCTCAGCGATTGCAACAAACCACTTTCTACTTTCTCGATCTCTATTTCTCTTTCTTCTATCTTCTTTCTTAATCTCTCCCCACGCTCGCTTAACTCGTCGCTATACAAAACAAACTTAAACGACCAATTGGCATGGACTGCTTCTTCCACCAGCCGCACGCCTTCGGCCACGAACGCGCCAACTTCCCGGCGCTCCCTGGCGCGGCCCAATAAGACGCGGGCCAGTTTCAATTTTGAGTTCTGGCCAGAGGTGATCACGCCCCCCATTCCTTCCAGACCTCCAGGAAGGCGTCAATGGTGGCTTGGTCGAGCAACACGATGCGGACTTGTATCACTTTGGATTCAGGGCTTTCCCGGAAATAATGTTGGATGGCTTTGAAGATCACATCTGCGGCGCGGCCTTTGGGGAAGCCAAAGATGCCGGTCGAGATGGCCGGCAGGGCAATGGAATCGAGTCCCAGCTCATCGGCCACGCGCAGCGAGCCGCGCACTGCCGCCGACAGTTTGGAATCCTCATCGCCGTCGCCCCAGACCGGGCCGACCGCGTGGATCACGTATTTCGCAGGCAAGCGCCCGCCCGAGGTCCAGGCCGGATGCGAGTGGCTGACGCGGCCGTGCTCGCGGATCCAGTTGTCGCTTTCCTGTTGAATGACCTCCCCGCCTTTGCGCACGATGGCCCAGGCTACGCCGCCGCCATGCGCCAGGTGTTCGTTAGCCGCGTTGACGATGGCATCCACTTTTTCGGTTGTGAGATCGCCCTGTACAACCTGGATGGATTGCCCGGTGGGCAGGGTGCGTTCGACCAAAACGGTGTTCATGAGAATATTTTACCCCGTTAAAAACGTAGAGCGAGATTAATCTCGCTCTACGAATTTTGCTACTTTGCCTGCGCCACAACTTTGGCGAAGGCTTGCGGATCGCGCACGGCGATGTCGGCCAGCATCTTGCGGTTAAGCTCGATGTTCGCCTTCTTGAGTGCGGCCACCAGGCGGCTATAGGTTGTGCCGTTCAGGCGGGCCGCGGCGTTGATGCGGGCGATCCACAACTTGCGCAGATCGCGCTTGCGGACGCGGCGGTCGCGTGTGGCGTACCATAGGCTCTTGAGCATGGCCTCGTTGGCGCGCTTGAACAAAAAGTGCTTCGCACCGCGCTGGCCTTTGGTGATCTTCAAAACTTTCTTGTGACGAAGGTGCCCCTGCGGGCCTCCCTTAACACGTGCCATTTTTTACCTCCTGCGGTCTCGCGGGCGTCGGCGGGTTGCGCCAGTTGCGTACACCCGAAAGCCGCAAATAAAAATTACGATAACCGGTTTTGCAAGGGTGACGTGACGTCGCCCCTGCTAGTCCATGTTGGGATTCAGGCGCTTGACGCGTTTGACGATGCTGCGGCCGCTGACCGGGATCATCTCGCTCAGTTGCGCCTTGGTGCGCTTTGACGTGCGGCGTCGCAGGTGGCTCTTGCCGCCTTTGGTGCGCACGAGTTTGCCGGAGCCGGTCAGGCGGAACCGTTTGGAAGTCGCCTTGTGGGTCTTCAGCTTGGTTTTTCCAGCTTTTGCTTTGCGGGGCATAGCTGCTTTCTCCTTTCAGGCAAAATGAACCGCGGGCCTGGACGTTCTCCCGCGGACGATCAACATCTTTGGGTCTTTCTCAATTGGACGGTTACGCTTCAGCCTCGGCCTCAGCCTGTTCGCCCTTTTCTTTCTTTTTCATGCCCTTGGAAGGAGCCAGCACTACCAGCATGGTGCGCCCTTCCATTTGGGGAGCCGCCTCGATCACACTGATGTCGGACAACTCTTGCGCGATTTCCTTCAAGTCTTCGAGCGCGATCTCGGGATAATCCATCTCACGGCCGCGGAACTTGACGGTCACGCGTACCTTGTGGCCCTGGTTCAACCAGCGGCGGGCGTCAT
>JAKANW010000637.1 GCA_021823555.1 Chloroflexota bacterium | reverse complement strand
GCCAGCGGCAAACTCAGTGAGCCGACTCCACCGCACCCGCAAAGTATGTTCGTGCCATTCGTGGTGGATTACCACGGCAGCCGCTTCACCAAATATCCGCCCGGCTGGCCGGCGGTGCTTTCGCTCGGCGTTCTGCTTGGCGTGCAAGCGTGGATCAATCCTTTGCTGGCGGGTGTCGCGGTCTGGTTGACCTACCTGCTCGGCAAACGACTTTTCAACGCGGCGGTGGGATTGCTCGCCGCGGCGCTGACGCTCACCTCCCCGTTCTTTTTACTCAATTCCGGCTCACTTCTCTCTTCGCCGCTTGCTCTCGTTCTAACGGGCCTGTTTGCCCTGGCTTGGCTGGAGGCTTTCTCCACCCCGACCGCACCGCGGCCGGATCTTTCCGCATTGATTGCCGCGCTCAGCCTCGGCTGGCTGGCGTTGACGCGCCCACTGACCGCGGTGGGCGTCGCGTTCCCGTTCGCCATCCACGGCGCGATCCTGTTGTTCCGCGGTGACTGGTCGACGCGCAAGCGATTGTTGTTCTTTGGCGCAGTGGCCGCGCTGATTTCCAGCCTATTGTTCGTCTGGCAATATGTCATGACTGGCGACGCACTGCTCAGTCCCTATACCTTGTGGTGGCCGTTCGACAAGATCGGATTCGGCAAAGGCTATGGGATTTCTCCCGAAGGACACAATCTCAAAAGCGCGGTTGACAACACGCTGATCATGCTCGACGCGGCGCGGCGGGATGCCTTTGGCTGGGGAAATTTTTCGTGGCTGTTGTTGCCGTTTGGAATTTGGGCGGTGCGCAAAAATAAACCCGCGTGGATGGTGGCCGCGTTGTTCGCCTCGCTGGTGATTTTCTACATGCTGTATTGGGCGCAAGTGACGCGTTACGGTCCGCGTTATTACTACGAAGGTCTGTATAGTTTGACCCTGCTCAGTGCGGCAGGAATCCACTGGCTGGCGGGAAAGAATAGCGGGAGATCGGTTCTCACTTCTATTCTGGTTTTTGTTTTAGTGGGATACAACCTGCTGTTTTACCTTCCCAAACGTCTGCACAGCGACTTCGACATCTACGGAATCGCGCGCACCCAACTCGCGCCGTTCCAAACGGCGGAGGCGCAAAAACTAACGCCCGCACTGGTGTTCGTCGCTTTGAAGCAAAACGACTCTTATGGCTATGTGTTTAGCGATTGGCCGCAAGATGGTGGTCGTTTGGAATTGCAAAACCCCTATTTGACCGCTCCGTTTATCTGAGCCGTCCTGCGCAGCAATTCAGAAGATGAATTGGTGATGCGCGATTTCCCGAACCGGCGCGTCATCTACTATTACCCCGACATGCCAAATCAATTCTATTTCACGCCGCAGCAATAAAAAAACGAGACCTCATGTGGGTCTCGTTTTTCTTTCAATGGTTTACGGCACCGCTCTTGCCAGTGCCGTCGCGCCGAGGATCAGAATCGAAAGGATGAAATTCATCCGCAGCAATCGCTCCTCGCGCTTTTGCAGTTTGACGATCTCCTCTTCGGTCGCGCCTCGGTCGCGGCGCATCAACGTGCGGCGGATGGAGGGGAGCACATCCCAGGTTTGGATAGCACTGACCACTACCATTATCGCCACCAGTCCATGCTTGATGAGGATTGCCAGCGACCAAGTGGTGCTCGTGTTGAAGAATCCGTTGTAATGCGAGTTGGCGCTGAGCTGGAACATGCCGGTAGCAATCAGCGCCACGAGGCAAAACCAGGCGATCGGTTCCAGCCGCTTCTGCATGGCGTCCAGGAAGGCCAGTTGGTCGGCTGGTTTCAAACTGCGCTTCAGGGATGGCAGGATCAGGATGGATGTCGCGGAGATCGAACCAACCCACGTCACCGTTGCCAGCAGGTGCAGCCAAAAGACCAGCGATAAAGCCCAATAGGGCGGGTTTTCCATTTAGGGCGTGCCGGAGGAGATCGGCGGAATGACAGGCGGGGGAACTTCCGTCGGCGGGTAACATTTCTGGTAGGACTGATTGGCGTACTTTATGCTGTTCCCGTCCAAGGGACCGATGCCAGCAGAAATCTGATATTGTTGCGTCGCCGCACAATATTGATCTTGGGCGAACAGGTCGTCGCCATAGCGCTCGGTAGCCACGCGGTAACGTTCACTGGCGGTCATGGTGCCGTCCCATAGGGAGGGCCAGCCGGCATACACCTGGGAAAAATAACTGGCAGCGTTCTTCCAATCCAAGCCCCAAAAACTCGCGGCCAACACGTAGGCACGCGCCGCATCGCGCAGCCCGCTGGCTGTGTTATCGAGCGGGCCGAAACGCTCGGCCAGGGTCAACTCATAGATGCCGCCTTCCAGGTCCCCCTGTTTGATTTGGTCCACGCCATAATTGCGAAGTGCGAAATAATACATGCCATCCACTTCGGCGGTGCGGTAGGTGGAATCCTTTTTGCGCAGGGTGTCGAGGTTGTTCAGCGTGTTCTGCCAGTCTCCCGCATTGAGGTACTGCTGGGCGCGCTGGAAGATTTCCTCCACGCCGCTCAAGTCCACGGTGGGAGTAAGTGTGGGCGTAACCGTGGCAGTCGGGATGGAGGCCAGCACCATCACTTGCGCCAGTTTATCGCTCGCACCGGGAAAAGTGGGATCTTTTTGAATGATGTATTCTAGGCGCTGGCGGGCATCCTCGTAACGTTTGTTCTGAATGTCCACCAGGGCCAGCGCGAACTGCTCGGTGGTTTGTTTGGAAACCACGGTCGCCTCGGCATTGGCGCGGTCACCCAGGCCTTGGTAGTACCCGCCCAACCCGCCCAAGGCAACCAAGACAATCAGTCCAAAGATGCCCAAGAACAGGCCGCGCCAATTAACGCGAAATTTCTTTTTAGCCGCTTTTGTCGGCTGTGTAGATTCGGTAGATTGTACAGTTTGATCGGACATGACGATTATTATAAACGAGGTTCGCGGGGGAAATCCCGCGCGTTCATCCTTTCCTAAAGTTGGAACAACATGCGGACATCCCGCCAGATGATCAACAAGGCCAGCGCGCCTCCCACCGCCAGCCCGGCAAGCGCGGAGAACAGCGCGGGCACGGGCAGGAAGTAAATCAATCCCACCGACGCGGCACCTGCCACTACCGCCGCCGCCACCGCCCGGACCCAGGTCTGGCCCAGCCGTAGCAGGCCGGGAAACTTCCGATTAAGCAGGGTCAGCAACACCAGGGCCTGCGTGGTGAA
>JAKANW010000636.1 GCA_021823555.1 Chloroflexota bacterium | reverse complement strand
AAAATTGAGCGGAACGCCCGTATCCTATCGCCTGCCGCCGCCAAGATTCGGGGAACATACGGAAGAGATTCTCACCGCTGTGCTGGGCTATTCCAAGGAACAGGTGAGGGGTCTGTTCCGCCAGCATGCCGTAGGATGAATTGTCTGCAAGATACACGGGAGATATTACCGGGAAGATTAAGGAATGCTAATAACACTCAAGCCCCCCACCAATGTTTGATATACTCACGACTCGTCTACACGGTTCTCCGCGGGCTAAGGCAATCACGGGATCGCCTATTCACCGGGAAACGTGGATCAGAAAATCAAAAAAGGGTAAAGTATGGCAAGAATGTTTTTAAAATTTCCCTGAAGGCGACTTTGATAAATCACCCGCATCGCAGCGACCAAAGCCGTCCGAAGAAATGACCCCGCCAAGCCTGAGATCGTCTCACTGATCTTGGCCCCTCGCCTTGACAGCCATTTCTCGATTTACTGAATAATTTAATAAGGATTCGACCGAGCCAGGCAGAAAGTTCCTCTGCATTGCCCTGTTTGAATCGTCCTGACACACTCGTGCATGACGCCGAAATCACCATGAGTTGTCAGTTTTTGGCGCGAATAAAAAGAAACGGTATACGCAGACGCTATTCGATTCTATTCCTCTGCCAATCTGATGGGTTCCCAACAAAATTTCCGTTGAAGTTTTGACGGGGCTGTATTCCTTACCGACGTTACGCGCCGTCCCGCAGGTTTGGACAGAAAGCAGGCCCGAATTACGGAAACCCTTCGACACTCCCTTCGGTCGCAGCGCGTCGCCTGCGGGACGTTTTGCGTAAGGCGAGTTCTTTAAACATCTTGGAGCAAGAGAATTATATGAACATCATTGCAACGTGGAAGCTGCTTAAATTTCTGCTTAGTTCCCTCGGCATGGTTCTCCAAATCCCAACCTGGGGAGTCTTTTTTTACTATATAACCATTTCGTTTGCAGGCTGGTTCAGGCGGCGCGAAGTGGGGGCGGGTCAATTCTCGCCCACACACCGCTTTGCCCTGATCGTCCCCGCTCATAACGAGGAAAAAGTGGTCGGGAAGATCGTTACGAATCTCAAATCCCTGCAATATCCGCGCGAGTTATATGACATCTTCATCGTCGCGGATAACTGCGCCGATTCCACAGCGCGGGTGGCCAGTGAACTTGGCGCAACTGTTTTGGAACGGTTCGACAATATCAAGAAAGGCAAAGGCTATTCCCTGGAATGGATGTTCGAGAAGCTCTTCCAGATGGAAACCCAATATGACGCCGTCTGTATTTTCGATGCGGATAATCTGGTCTCTGCCAATTTCCTGCTGGAGATGAACAAGCAACTGTTCATGGGACATAAAGTAGTGCAGGGGTATTTGGACAGCAAGAATCCTTACGACTCCTGGATATCAGCCAATAACTCGATTGCCTTTTGGATCGGCAATCGCATGTTCCAACTGCCGAGATATTACCTGGGACTGAGTTCCGTGCTGGGAGGCACAGGCATGATGATCGCCACCGATGTTTTGAAACAAATTGGATGGGGCGCGACCTGCCTGACCGAGGACCTGGAATTCACCATCAAGGTGGCTTTGAAAGGCATGAAAGTGTACTGGGACCACGAGGCCATTGCCTACGATGAAAAACCATTAACCATGCAGCAATCCGTTCAGCAGCGCATCCGCTGGATGCAGGGACAGGCCGATTGCATCGCCCGCTTTTTCTGGCCATTGACGGTGCAGGCCATCAAGAAGAAAGATATGGTGGCTTTTGACTTGTCGGTGTATCTGATTCAACCATTGATCGTGGTCATCAATTTCTTCTGCCTGATCCTAGGGATCTTCTTCATGGCGGTTGCGCCGCAGGCCGCTGCAACCACGGCGACTTCCGATACCCTGTTCCTCTTCTTCATGGGTTTGATGTACATCAACGTGATCTTCCTGATCCTGGAAAGACGCTACTCCCTGAAGACGCTGGCCTTTTTCTCCACCTTCCCTTTCTACAACCTGACCTGGGCGCCGATTGTCATCAAAGGTTTCCAAAACAAGAACAGGAAAGATTGGTCACATACCCTGCATACCCGCGTCCTTGACCTTGCAGAAATACAGCATGGCAAAAAGGCCTGAAAAAATAAGGCACAACTTTGAGAAAGCACATCCCGCAGGTTTCGACAAGCTCAACCCAAGTGTTGGGTCGAACGAATTGGCCGCCTTTTCAAACCCTTCGGCAGCCCTTCGACACGGTGAGCGACAGTCGAACCGTCAGGATGACAGCTCACCTGTGCCTGCGGCACTGGCGCAGGCAGGGCAACGCCTGCGGGACGGTGCGTAACATCAGCATTTAACTGAAAGACAATCAGACAGTCTCTACAAAAGCCTGTTGTTTCCCGTATCTCTTCCTGATCTGGGGCAGGAAGTACTCATCGAAGAACGCATTCACATCGTAATCAGGCTCCCAGCCCCAATCGGCGCGCGCCAGTGAGTCGTCCATATCCTCTGGCCAGGAGTCCACGATGCCCTGGCGGCGCGGATTTGGCTCAAAGGTGATCTGCGCGCCGGGAAAGGCCTTCACAGCCCGGTCGCGAAACTCTCCTGCCGTCAATGCGAAAGCCGCGATGTTATAGACGGTGTGCGTGAGCTTCTGGCGCGGCGCTTCTGCCAGCATCATCATGGACTTGATGGCATCCGGCATGGCCATGAACGAAATTTTCGTGTCCTCGCGCACGAAGCAGGCGTACGGTTTTCCCTGGGCCGCGGCGTGCAGCATCTCGGGGCCGTAGTCGCTCGTGCCGCCGCTGGGCAAGGTAAAGGCTGAGATCAGGCCCGGGAAGCGGATCGCCCGAAAGTCCGGCATGAACGGGGGATGTTCATCCAGGTGTTTCTGCCCGAAATAACGGCTGTAATACATCCCCAGTTTTTCACAGTATAGTTTGTTGCAGCCATACATCGTGTGCGGCGAGTTCCACGCGTCCTCCCTCACGCAACCCGCAGCCATCTTTGTCACAAGATCGGGCATTCCATAAGCCGCAATCGAACTGGGGAACAGGAACTTCACTTCCTTCTTATATTTCTCGGAACGATAAGCCGCCAGCATCAACAACTGCATCGTGCCCTCGACGTTGATGCGGTGAGCTTCCTCGGTGGCTACTTCCGCCTTCGACGAAAGTGAGGCGGCCAGGTGGAAGATATAATCAAAATCATAA
>JAKANW010000635.1 GCA_021823555.1 Chloroflexota bacterium | reverse complement strand
GTACAGCACGTCGTAGCCGCTGACCAGCCGCAAATCCTTCATCATGGTCTGCGCGAAGTATCCTATGACGCTGCGGTAATCGACAATGCCCGCCGTGTCTATGATGGTGGTATGCGTTACCTCGCCGGTGGTAATGTCTTTGAAGACGATCTCCCGCTGTTCTTCCTCGCTGAACTGTAGGTAAAGCACACGCTGATGTCCCAGGGCGCTAACATCCAGATCCTTCAGATTCTTGTATTCCCGGTAGATGCGCGGAGTCAGCACCGGAATTTCAATATCCAGCGCGTCGATGTCTTTCTTCTCGTTCTCCCTGTCAATTTCCACAACCAATGGGGTTTTTGCCTGTGTGCCTTCCCCCATCGGCTTGCGTTCCAGCACCACGCCTTCGGCCTGGATGGATTCCACGAAATCCATGAAGGCATTGGTGCCGACAACGCTAACGTATTCTTCCACGCCGCCAGGGTACATTTTGCGCAGTCCGCGCCCCAGGGTTTGTTCGGGCAAAATGTTACTTTTGGCGGTATAGGCGCGCAGGCCGACGATGGTGGTGACGTTGCGCACGTCCCAGCCCTCCTTGAGCACCATCACGGAGATGATGGCTTTGTAAGGGCTCTCCTGTCCGTCAATTGCGTTGGCTTGCTCGCGCAGCAAATCCATTTCCTCTTTGGCTTTTCCTGACGTTGATTCGGAAATCTCGCCATTTTTCTTGGTGTGAATAACCAGCACCGCGCCCTTCAAGTCGGGGTAGTGACCATCGAGGTACTCGGCCACATCGTCGCAGTTGCGGGTATCATCGGTCATCACAAACAGGATGGCTTTCTTGCCCAGCTTTTCGTGTTCGGCGTATGCCTTGCGCCACTCGATCACGCCCAGGTGAATATAGTCGGTATATTTCTCGGTGTACTTAGCACTCTGGCGCTCCACCAGTTTGGCGCGACTGGGCGCATCGGGCAGGACGGGGTGTTTGACCACGTTTTGTGAAATGGCCTCAACCAACGGGTAATCGGCGACGGTCTGAACGAAGATCGCGCCGTTGTTGTGCTTGGGCGTTGCGGTTACGTCTATTTGCAGAGAGAGCGCAGACCCTTTTTGCTTCAGACGGTTGTGGATGTCTTCGATGGATTTAAACCAGGCCATGCGCGGGTCGTGGATGTGGTGCGCCTCGTCATTCAGCACCATCAGTTCGTGAATATCGCGCACGATCATGCCTAAATCCACTTTGGAGTCGGTAGTCGCGCCACTGGGCCGCTTGCCCAGGAAATAATCCATCGTGTCTTCATCATCTGGCGACGCGGGGATATCGTCACCGGCATAGACGCGGTGGATGTTGGTCAGAAAGATGTTGCCGGTGGGACGGGTGATGCGGACCTCGTCTTGACGGTGCAGGGTCAGTTGAAAATCGTCGCGCCAGTTGTGCCCGTACACGCCGTTGTCGGGAATAACCGGGTCTTCAAAGAAAATGCGCAGCCCCTGAAAATCCTTATAAATGCGATCCAGCACGATGATGTTGGGGGCAATCACTAAAAAGTTGCGCGCAAGCTGCGACTCCGGCTCATATAATTTGTGGTAATAGCTCCAGGCCAAGACAAGGCTAAGTACCTTCGTCTTGCCTGTGCCGGTCGCCATTTTCACCACGAAACGCCGCCAAGTTTCGTCAAACATCCCCGCCGACACCATGCCTGAACTGTCAAAGCGCATCATGTCGTACTTGTCCTGCACCCCCACCACGTCGTACAGGTAGATGATCGTTTCCAGCGCCTCGCGTTGTGCAAAGTAATACTGAAACTCGGCCATCGTGCCATCGGCCTGGGGCTGGAGGTGCGGGGTGTTGAACCACCAGTTGAGCAGGCTGCGGCTGGTGTCCGTACCCCCGGCATAGCCGCTGTCCCGCCATTCCTTCACCTTGCGCCGCAGTTGCGACACCAGGGGCGGCATCAGCTTTTCCATGCTGGTCTCGCGCAGGGCCTCATCCGCTGGAAACCAGCGAAGTGCCGGGTCGAGGATGGCGTAGGGCGATTCGGGGAAGTTGGGGTGGAGTGCCATTATTTCTTCCCTGCTTCAAGTCGCTTGATTCTTAAGTCGTCCGTCAGAAGTCTCATCTGCTGGATTGCGATCTGGTTCAACTTGCGGAGCCGCTCTGCCTGCGGGGTCTTTTCCTGGATGAAAAGGGCATTCAGATTTTCCAGATTGGATAGGCAAACAAGTTGCGACACATTCGCGTAGTCTCGAATATTGCCCTTATCGCCCGGATGGCTGTCGCGCCACTCCTTGGCGGTCATGCCGAACAAGGCCATATTCAGGACATCCGCCTCCGAGGCGTAGATCAGGTTCGTCTGGCGCGGAGTGAGTTCCGGTGGGATCAAATTTTCTTTGATGGCGTCGGTATGAATCCGGTAGTTGATTTTGGTCAGATTGCGCCGGATGTCCCAGCCAAGCTGCTTGCGCTCTTCGTCTTTTAGTCGCTGAAACTCCTTGATCAGATAGAGTTTAAACTCAACGGATATCCAGGACGCGAACTCGAAAGCAATGTCCTTGTGCGCATAGGTTCCGCCGTAGCGGCCAGACTTGGATACGATGCCAATGGCGTTGGTCTTCTCGATCCACTGCTTGGGTGTCAGGGTAAAGCTGTTGAGTCCCGCCTGTTTTTTAAACCCGTCGAATTCGACGGGGTTAAAACCGGGGTTGTTCAACTGCTCCCAGATGCCCAGGAACTCGATGGTGTTGCGGTTCCTAAGCCAGTTTCTGATCAGATCATCGGTCCGCTCGGCGTTTTTGTACCGGGCAATGTCCGTGAGGCTGATGTAGTCCACCTCGTTCAGGGACTGCACCCTGATTTCCTTGCTCAGCACCTTGATTTTCGCCATTATTTCTTCCCCACGGTAACTTCCACAATGGTCATGGTGTCGTTGCCGAAAATGTCCACTACCTTGACGGCCAGTTTGCGCCGCCCCGGTGTGCATTCCTGAAAAACGCTGGTCAGTTCGAGTGAGCGATCTTTCTTGGTGCGGAAGGATTGCCACTCGTTCTCGAAGATGTAATCCCCCGTCCATATTTCCTCATATTCCGGCATTTCCAACTGTTCGGGCTGCTCCGTCCCGGGGATCTGGGTTTGTTTCATCTTGTCACGCGGAATGCGGACGATCTCGCGTTTGCTTTCAAAGTTGAAATCCACCGCCCAGTAATCGATCCAGTCCGTCCACTTTTTT
>JAKANW010000634.1 GCA_021823555.1 Chloroflexota bacterium | reverse complement strand
AAAGGCCATCGCGGTTGAGGGCTTGGCGACGGGTCACTTCCCGCGCAAAGCCCAGACCTTCGAAGAGTTTCAACGCGGCCGCGTTGTATTCGGGGATTAGGGCACTCAAGCGATAGAAATTGAGTTCGCCAAACGCGTAGCGCAGTATCATGCCCAGCGCTTCGCGTCCGTACCCTTTGCCGCGGTCCTCGGATTGGCCAATGCCGAGGCGGATAAAAGCTGCACCGTTGCTCCATGAAATCCAGTGGATTTCGGCCAGCCCAACCAAGCGGTCATCCTCGCGGGCACGGATGCGAAACGGGAAGACGCTACGGTGTTCGTCGGCTTCCTTTTCGAGTTCCTCATATTTCTTTTTGACCTGAAAGGCGGGCAGCGGTCGCATGGGTTCGAGGTACATCTGGCGCATGAAGGACGCGTCGTGCGTCCAGTGCGATTCGACCTCCGCATCTTTCTCGTGGTCAATCGGGCCGAGGCGGATCAGCGTACCGTTGAAGAGGGGTGTTTCGAGCAGAGTTTCCATGAGGTTCCTTTCATTCCTCCCAATCGGGAGTGGAAAAATAAAAACGGCCACAGGCTTGACCCGGGCCGCCAAAAAAGCAAAACGGCCGCGGGCTGAGTGCTCCGCGGCCGTGAAGATCAAATGAACGTTTCAGGCAACAGGCGCACTCCGAGGATGCAAAAACTCGGCACCGGCGGTGCTGTTATTGCGGATGATCAAGTGAATGGTCACCATCTCGGAATGCTCCTTTCTGTAGAATGACTGAAGTGTATCATCGGCGTTTTGGATGCGTCAAGGCTGACGAATTTTTTGCGCGACCCAACCACGGTGGATTTTGCAACAAAGGGAATATGAGGCTCACTTTATGACAGGTAAATCCGTTTTAATTCTTTCCGACCATTCCAAATCCACGCCCATTTGGGTGGATGCCTTTCTCCAACGCGGATTGGATGCCACTTCCATTTCCTCACCGGAGGAGGCGTATCGTCGCTGGCGGGAAGACCTGCCCATGCTGACCGTAGTGGACCTGTCCCTGCCATTTGACGATTGCTTAGAGGTTTGCCGCCGCCTGCTTGACATCGCTCACGTGCCCATTTTGCTGATTCTCTCCACGGCCGGCACGGACGAGATTATTCAGGTGTATCGCGCCGGAGTGACAGAATGCCTCATCCAACCGGCCAGCCCGGCGGTGATCTTATTGAAGGCGCTGGCTTGGTCCATGCGCAGCGACTTTACTTTAGCCGAACCAATGCACGAATGGCATCGAACCGACTCTCTCGCATCCTTCTGACGCACTGCGTTTCTTCACCTTCTCCCCCAAACGAAGACAGGGCAGCCGATTGGCTGCCCTGTCTTCGTATTTGGATCAATATTTGATTACGGTGTGATGGGTGCGATGCGTCCAGCCATCAGATCATCCAGCACCTGCTGGGCTTGTTGTTGCTTGCCGGGGGTTAGGATGGTTTGGTCCACGTCCACGAGAGAAAGCGGGGCTTGGTAAGTGACGCCAGCGTGCCCGGCGAGTAAGTCGGCCCAAGCCGTTTGGATGGCCTTGGCGCCATCGGGATGAAGACTCGCCACGTAGTAGACCGGCCGCGGGTCCGGCGTGGTATCGCTGATGGACAACAATCCCAGCGAGCCGATATAGCCGAGCAGGTCAGGCGTGGCCACGGTGGGATAGACGTAAATCATCGAGACTTTCTTGCTGCGATGAAGAACATCGGCGTAGGCGGTATATAACGCGGGTTTCTCGTCGGATGGAATTTCGATGTATTGAGGATAATTGATCAGCTGGCCGTACTCATCCATGTACGCGTAGGGATTGGTCTTAGGACACAAGCCGCAGTAATAGGTCATGCCGTTTTTGAAGGCGGCAAAGGCAAGCTGTGCATTGGGATCGCCCTGCGGGATGATCATGCCAATGCTGTAGCCCCAGTCGGGCGTGAGCATGGCGGAAATGTAGCCAAACAGGAATCCAACCATATCCGGGCGCGCCTGGGTCGAAACCACGCTGACGTTGCCGGTGGCGGTGATACCAGTTATGTCCACGGCGAGAAACATGGTTTGCGGCGCGGCGGCGGCCAGCGCCACGATGCCCGGATCGGGTGGCAGAACGATGACGATCTTTAGGGAGGGTTCCAGGTCCGCGGCGCTAAGAGTGTTGCGCACTTGGAAGCGATAGCCGGCCGCCTGCGCCAGATTATAAACAGTGGATTGGTACAGGTTCGAGGCGGCCTGATCCATGTCTTTGGGGACGACCAGGATGACCAGCGGGACGGTCGGTGTGGCTGTGGGTGTGATGGTGGGAACCGGGCTGGGGGTATCGGTCGGAACGGGGGTTGACGTGGGACCGCAACTGACGAGGGCGAGCGCCACGATCAGAAGCAGGAACAAGCCGGCCCGCGGTCGGATCGAAGGAGTTAACAAAGGTTTGATACGCACAGAAACTTCTCCAGAAACGGAATTGCCCCGCATTATAACGCGTAGAGACGGGCCGTTGAAATGCCCGTCTCCACAAAGGTTTCACATGCAAAAATATTCGTTTTACTTCGTTGCGATCGTGATCCGTTTCGGACGAGCCGACTCGGCCTTGGGCAAGCGCAGGGTCAACACGCCGTCGCTGATCTTCGCCTCGGCCTGCTCGGCGTTGATCGGGGCGGGCAGACGTAAAACCCGGTGGAAGGAACCGCTGGGCAGTTCGCGCATCAGGTAGTCCGCCTCATCCTGCTTGTACTCGCCTTCGATGCGGACCACGTCTTCCAGAATGTTGATGTTCAGGTCCTCAGCTTTGAGACCGGGAACGAGCGCGTTCAGCACGAAGGCATCTTCCTCTTCTCGTACATCGGCGGCCAAGGTATGTTCAACGGGTTGGTCGGCCATGTGCATCCAGCGGCGGGACTGGCGATACGGGTAAGGTTGAAGGTAGAAGGTCATAGGGAACTCCTTTTATTGTTATCGAATTGTCGCCATGATACCCGTGCCGGGTTTGAAGAATGAAAACCATCCATAAGAGAACGGGTAGAGAAAGATTTGCGTCTTGTAAGCGCACCGCCATATTGGTTGAAGGCGCTCAAAAGAAAATTTCCCATGTTCCTGCTTCTTTTCGATAAACAAATACGATATAATACTTACAAAATTGCAAGGTGCCTGAAAGGCGTTGGATGTATTTCCAGCGCGAAAATCCAGCCACGCGCCAACCCACTTATGCCCAAA
>JAKANW010000633.1 GCA_021823555.1 Chloroflexota bacterium | reverse complement strand
GATGCAGGCGCTGGCTGAGTTGGCCGGGCAGGATGAAAGTTTGAAACCAGAAATCTATTCCCTGGTCAAGCACTTGATGCACACCGGCACGCCCGCCATGAAAACGCGTGGACGAAAATTGCTCAAGACCCTCCAGCCGAAGCTCAGGCTTTGAAATCCTTTGCCCGTTGCGGCAAAGTGCAATTGCTTTTTCCCATCCTCAATCAAAGATCGCAAACCAACCATGAAAATCGACTCCCTCACCCTCACTCACCTAAACATGCCGCTCGTCTCTCCGTTTGAGACCTCCTTCGGACGCAGCACACACCGTGAATGTATTTTAGTTACCTTGCGCTCCGAAGGCTTGACCGGTTACGGCGAATGCGTGGCCGACCGCGATCCCGGCTACTCATACGAAACGACCGGCACCGCCTGGCACATTCTCGAAAAATTTATCTCGCCCCTGCTCATCGGCCAAGACGTGGCTGACGCGGAGGATTTCCAAAACCGTGTGGCTGGCATCCGCGGTCACAACCTGGCCAAGGCCGGCGTGGAAATGGCGATCTGGGACTTGATCGGCAAACGCGAAAACAAATCCCTGCGCGACCTGTTGGGCGGAACGCGCCCCAAAGTGGAAGTGGGCGTCTCGGTGGGGATTCAAGCCTCCCCCGCCGCGTTGGTTCAAACGGTGGAAGGATACGTGGCGCAAGGCTATCGCCGCATCAAAATCAAGATCAAGCCGGGCCGCGATGTGATGGACGCACGCGAAGTGCGCCGCGCGTTCCCCAACCTGCTCCTGCAAGTAGACGCCAATTCTGCCTACACCTTGAAAACCGGCTTCGACCTCAAGCCGCTGGACGACCTCAATTTGCTGCTCATCGAACAGCCATTATATGAGGATGACATTTGGGATCACCGCAAATTACAGGCTGAATTCAAAACCGCTATCTGCCTCGACGAAAGCATCGTCACGCCGCGGCATGCGCGCTACGCCCTCGAAATGGGCGCCTGCCGCATCATCAACATCAAGCCGGGGCGGTTGGGCGGCTTGAGTCAGGGCGTGGCCGTGCACGATCTGTGCAAGGCGCATGGCATGGCGGTTTGGTGTGGTGGGATGCTCGAAACGGGCGTGGGCCGCGCCTCCAATTTGGCGATTGCCTCCCTGCCCGGCTTCACTCTGCCCGGTGACATTTCCGCCTCGGACCGCTATTACACGCGCGACATCACCAACGAACGCTTCACGCTCAACCCGGATTCTACTATCAATGTTCCCACCGGGCCGGGTCTCGGCGTGACCATTGACCAGGCGGCGCTCGAATCGTTCACGCTGGCCGAAGCCACGTTCAAACCGCTATGAGGTTGACTCATTTTATTTTATTGGTTTTCATTTTAGTTTCTGCCTGCGCCCCGGTCCCCAACCTGTTCGGCCCGACGCCCTTGCCGCCTACGCCGCGTCCGCCCACCCGCACGCCCGGCCCGACACCTATCCCAACCAGTACGATCATTCCCACCGACGCGCCTGCCAACGCGGCGCAGACTTCTGCCACGTCCACAACAGTGACCGTTGCTTCTGCCCCGGCCTCGCTGTGGATCGGCCCGACCGTCCCCGATGCGTTGGCGGCGCAGGTCCGCACTGCAGGGGTGAATATCACGCAAGACGCGGCTGCGTCCAACGCGAAGTTGGATGTGTCCGACGCGGGGGGAGCCGAATGGATCTACGCCCTCGTCGCTCCCTTCCCGACCACAACTGATGACGTCTCCTCCGCCGACTTGCGCGCCTCCTGGAAGGGCGATCCGGCCGGACCCTTCGCGGGCCTCCCGCTGCGGATGGCAGAATCCACCCGGGCCGCGTTCAGTGCGTTGTGGGGCGAACCCGCTCCGGGGTCCGTGACGACCGAGTCGGCCGATCAACTTTTGGATTCAGCGTGGAACAACCGGCCCGCGTGGGCGATTATCCCGTTTGAAGAGATTCAACCCAAATGGAAAGTCTTGAACGTGGATGGTCAGTCGCCGCTCCGCAAGGATTTCGACGCGTCGGCCTATCCGCTCAAAGTCAGCTTTGATTTTCAGCCATCTTCGCTTCCGCCTTCCGCCTTCCGCCTTCCGCCTTCGAATCGCGACCCATCCAAACTGACCACCGTCATCATGACCGGCGTGACTGCCCTTGTGCGCCTGACCGCCGTCACGATGAACGTGAAGGGCGTTTTGTATCCGGGCGAAAATATTCGCGATGTGCTGCGCCAAGCCGACATCACGCACATCAGCAATGAAATTCCTTTTTATGGCGGCTGCCCCGACCCCGACCCGAACAGCCAAAAGCTGGTGTTTTGCAGCCCGCCGCGTTACATGTCCCTGCTGACCGACGTGGGCACGGATGTGGTGGAGTTGACCGGCAATCACTTTGCCGATTATGGCCCAGGCGCCATGCAGCAAACTTTGGCGCTCTATCAACAAAATAATATTCCGTATTTTGGCGGCGGCTCGGATGTGTACGATGCGCGCAAACCGCTTTTGATGGAAAACAATGGTAACAAGTTTGCCTTCATTGGCTGTAATTACCCAGACCGCGGCAAGTTTCCCACCGCCAGCGAGACGCGCCCCGGCGCGGCGCCCTGCGATTACAACTACGAGACTGACCAAATTCGCAAGTTGAGCGCGGACGGTTATTTGGTGATTGCCACGTTCCAATACACCGAAACGGACCAGCAGAAGCCTTTTCCGTTACAGGTGAATGATTTCCGCATGATGGCCGACGCCGGTGCGGTGATTGTCCACGGCAGCCAGGCGCACACGCCGCAGACTATGGAGTTTTACAAAAATTCTTTCATTCACTACGGGCTGGGAAATTTGTTTTTTGACCAGATGGGCGGCAATGGTGTGGACAGCATCAAGCGGCGCGAATTTGTGGACCGCCATGTGTTTTACGATGGACGTTATTTGGGTGTGGAATTGTTGACTTACATCTTGGAGGATTATTCGCGTCCCGTGCCGATGACTGCCGATGAACGCACCCAATTGTTGACGGAGTATTTCCATTTGAGTGGGTGGTAAACATTTGCCCCTAAGCCCCAAGAGTATAATCAGCCTTCGCTATGCAAAAAACTATCATCGTCGTCTTCCTGCTGTTTGCCCTGCTCGTTTCCTGCGTGCCGCAAGCCGCCGAAACGCCTGCGTCTCCCACTATCACACCGACCATTACCGCCACCGCTCTGCCGACTTCCACACCCATGCCA
>JAKANW010000632.1 GCA_021823555.1 Chloroflexota bacterium | reverse complement strand
CATCCTCAATTGTACCTGCCATCATGAAAGCCTGCTCGGGCAAATCGTCGCATTTGCCTTCCAGGATTTCGCGGAAACCGCGCACGGTTTCCTTCAACGGAACGTAGCGGCCGGGAATGCCGGTGAAGCGCTCAGCCACAAAGAAGGGCTGCGAGAAGAAGCGCTCGATTTTTCGGGCGCGCGAGACGATGAGTTTGTCGTCTTCAGAAAGCTCGTCAATACCAAGGATGGCGATGATGTCTTGCAAATCCTTGTAGCGTTGCAACACACGCTGGACTTCGCGAGCCGTCCGGTAATGTTCGTCGCCCACGATGTTAGGATCAAGAATGCGGGAGGTCGAAGCGAGCGGGTCCACCGCCGGGTAAATGCCTTTTTCCACGATGGAGCGCTCGAGGGCGATGGTCGCGTCGAGGTGGGTGAAGGTCGCCACCGGTGCGGGATCGGAGTAGTCATCCGCGGGCACGTACACAGCCTGCATCGAGGTGATGGAGCCGGAGCGGGTCGATGTGATACGTTCCTGCAACTCACCCATTTCGGTGGCCAAGGTGGGTTGGTAACCCACGGCGGAAGGCATACGCCCGAGCAGGGCCGATACCTCCGAACCCGACATGGAGAAGCGGAAGATGTTGTCGATGAAAAGAAGAACGTCGCGGCCCTGGTCACGAAAATATTCCGCCATCGAGAGCGCGGACAAAGCCACACGCAGGCGTACGCCCGATGGCTCATTCATTTGGCCGTAGACCATGACGGTGTCTTTCATCACGCCTGACTCGATCATTTCACGGTAAAGCTGCGTGCCTTCACGGGTGCGCTCGCCCACGCCGGCAAACACGGAGTTGCCTTCGTGCTCGGTCGCGACCGAGCGGATGAGTTCCATGATGATGACGGTCTTGCCGGTTCCAGCGCCGCCAAAGATGCCAGTCTTGCCGCCTTTGGTGAATGGGGCGATCAGGTCAATGACTTTCACGCCGGTCTCGAACACATCCACTTTTGTGGACTGTTCAGCAAACGACGGAGCAGATCGATGGATCGGGTAGTAGGCAGAGGCAGTCACACCTCCTTTGTCATCCACGGGGTGACCAAGCACGTTAAAAATGCGGCCCAATGTGCCGGAACCAACGGGCACAAGAATTGGTGCTCCTGTCGCTATGGCAGGAACACCGCGTTGGAGACCATCGGTGCTGTCCATCGACACGGTGCGCACCCAGTTGTCACCCAAGTTTTTCTGAACTTCCAAAATCAGCGGCGCCTTGCCTTCGCGCTCGACCTCGATCGCTTCAAAGATTTCAGGGGTCTGGCCGTGGGGGAATTCCACATCCACCACGCCACCCAGAATTTGTACTACGCGCCCGGTTGCCTTCGCCATTATTCGCCTCCAGCAGGTTTTGTTACTTGAGCCAGCGCGTTGGCGCCGCCCACAATATCAAGAATGTCGTTGGTGATCGTCTGCTGACGCACCTTGTTGTATGCCAATTTCAATTGTTCCACCAGTTCCAATGCACTGTCGGTGGCGTTGCGCATGGCCACCATGCGCGCCGCGTGCTCACTGGCCTGCGACTCGAGCACTGCCTGGTAGATCTGCAAGCCGGTAAAGCGCGGGACGATCTCGTCCAGGATCTCGTTTTCGCCTGGCTCATAAATATATGCCGCGGCGGGGCCGGAGCGGGCTTCATAATGTTCCACCCGTTCGCCGCCTTCGATCTCAAGAGGAAGTAGTTTCTTGATCACGGTCTCCTGCTTCACCATGTTGATGAAGTCAGTGTAGACCAAGTAGACCTCATCAGCCTGCCCCTTAAGGAACTCGTCCACCACCATGTGACCGATGGCCGACACGTCCATGAATGTCGGCGCGGCGGGCAGGTTGCTAAAATCCGCCACAACGTTCTTGCGGCGGCGAATAAGCAGGTCACGTCCCTTGCGCCCGATGGCGATGAAATGAACAGGATATGAGTACTGGTCGAAATGTCGAAGGGTGAAGCGGATGACGTTCGTGTTGTACGCGCCCGCCAAGCCGCGGTCACCGGTGATGACGACCGCCAGTGTGTTCTGGACGTTCGATCGTTTCGTCAACAAGGGATGCAGGGTTTCGCGTCCCGGTTGTTTGGCAACATGCGTAAGCACCTGCCAGGCTTTTCCAGCGTAGGCGCGCGTTGCCGTCACTGCCTGGATGGCTTTGCGCACCTTACTGGCGCTCACTGCCTCCAAGGCGCGCGTCACCTGCGAGATGTTTTTTACGCTCCGAATGCGGAGCCGCATTTCGCGTGCGGAAGGCATCTTTTAACCCTGCCAGGAAAGTCGGAACGCATCCAGCGCCTTGACCAATGCAGCGCGGTTGTCATCCGTGATCTTGTTCTCGGCGGTGATGTTTTTACCAATTTCGGGATAGGTGGTTTCCATGTAGCGGGTGAGGTCCACTTCCCATTGGCGCATCTTTTCCAACGGCACGTGATCGGCATAACCATTCGTTCCGGCAAACAGGACAATCACCTGATTCTCCAACGACATCGGCGCGTATTGCGGTTGCTTGAGAATTTCCTGCATACGTTGACCGCGGCCGAGTTGGGCTTGCGTGGCCTTATCGAGGTCGGAACCGAACTGGGCAAAGGCTGCCAGCTCACGGAAGGCCGCCATGTCGAGGCGCAGACGGGCCGCCACCTGTTTCATGGCTTTAGTCTGCGCATCACCGCCCACGCGGGATACCGAGATGCCCACGTTCACCGCCGGGCGGATACCAGCATTGAACAGGTTGCCTTCGAGGAAGATCTGTCCATCCGTAATGGAAATCACGTTCGTGGGGATATAAGCGGACACATCGCCGAGCAAAGTTTCGATGATCGGAAGAGCGGTCAACGAACCACCCGTGCCCTTCACTTTCACCACTTTGTAGTCGGCGGCATCTTTCATGACCTTGAGAGCTTCACTAGCTTCATGCTGTGAAAGCGGACCGGCGTACACCTTTTGATCAACACCATCCCCTTCACCTGCTTCCGCGTCCTTATAATTCTTCTTGACGATAACGTACTTATTCGCCAAACGGGCAGAACGTTCCAGCAGACGGGAGTGAAGGTAGAACACATCGCCAGGATAAGCTTCACGCCCAGGCGGGCGGCGCAGAAGCAAGGAAACCTGGCGATACGCCCAGGCATGTTTGGAAAGGTCATCGTAAATGATGAGCGCATCCCGGCCGGTTTCCATGAACTCTTCACCAATGGCG
>JAKANW010000631.1 GCA_021823555.1 Chloroflexota bacterium | reverse complement strand
TGGCGCATTTGCCGTTGGCAATGGGCAGCGCGCACAAGTCGTGATACCAGTGGTCGCGTCCCGCTTCCATATTGACGGGTTGGCCGGTCCGCTTGACGACGATCATATTCTCCACGGACGGGCAGCGCTTGATGGCCTCGTCCACGATGTTTTTGAGTTCGATGATCTTGCCGTTCTGGTACGAACCGTCGCAGGTGATGATCAGTTTTGATTCGCTGTCTTCGATGCGGCCTTGCAGCGAATCGACCGAGAAGCCGCCGAAGACCACCGAATGGATCGCGCCGATCTTGGCGCAGGCCAGCATGGCGAAGACGATCTCGGGCACGCGGCCCATGTAGATGGTGACCCGCTCGCCTTTTTGGATGCCCATGGATTTGATGATGTTCGCCATGCGCGAGACCTCGCGGTTCATGGCGTAGTAGGAGAAGGTGCGTTCCAGCTTGCCGTCTTCGCTTTCCCAGATCAGGGCCAGTTGGTTCTTGCGATGGGTCTTGAGGTGACGGTCGATGGCGTTGTGGACGATGTTGGTCTTGGCGCCCACAAACCACTTGAAGAAGGGCTTGTTGGAATCGTCCAGCACCTTGTCCCACTTCTTGAACCATTCCAGTTCGTTGGCCTCGTCGGCCCAGAAACCTTGCAGGTCTTTGTGGGCCTTCTCGGCCAGCGCATCCCAATCTTTCAGGCGCGCCTGCGCTACGACTTCCTCTGACGGGTAGTAAACATCCCCTTCCATTTCCTTCACCTTGCCGGTCCGTGCCATAAGTGCCTCCTGGTTGAAGAAATATTAGCGGCAATTCTAATCCGCTTTGCTATATTTTGCTATAAGAACACCCAATTGGGGAAAAGGAAACTAGTTTGCTTGCGGACGGATCAACGCAACCAATATCGGCGAGCGGTGAACCACTTCCTCAGCCACGCTGCCCATTAACAAGCGTAACATTCCTGTTCGCCCGTGCGTAGACATGGCGATCATTTCCGCCTGCATGGTCTCCGCCACCTCCAATATCGTTTCGGCCACTGCGCCATCGCGGATCAGATATGTGGCGCGCATCTCCTCCCTCTCAAGTTTTGAGCAGGCCGCTTTTAGATATTCCCTGGCCTCTGCCTTGGTATTCCTGATCTCAACCGGCGGCGAAAAGGGGGAAGTGTGAGGATCAAATTCTGTTGAAGGTTCTGCAACGACATATAACAGGATGATTTCGGCATCCAGCGCTTGCGCAAGAGACTGTGCGTGAGGCAATACGGCTTCTGAGAAATCCGAGCCATCCAGCGGGACAAGAATCCTCCTGTGCATGGTCCACCTCCATCATTCGACCCAATCTAAAACCTTGTGCCACATCCCTGCAAACGGCAGGAACCACGGACGGCCATCGTACAGTCCCAGCGGCGCGCCAGGGAAATCGAACTGCGCGAACGGGTGCTCTTTGAGGCTGCCCTTCATCATCGCCTCGGCCACGGTCTTGCCCAGGTGCGCGCCCATTGCCACACCATGCCCCGCGTAGCCAAGCGAATACGCCACGCCATCCATTTCGCCCACATGCGTCATCATGTCGAACGCAAAATCGAGCGTACCGCCCCAGGCAAAGTCCACCTTCACATCCTTCAACTGCGGATACACCGTCACCATCTCGCGCCGCAAAATCTCCGCGCTTTGTCCCACCGTGTTTTCGTTCTCGGGGAAGAACGCCGCCCGCCCGCCGAAGATCAGGCGTCCATCCCACAGGCGGAAATAATTCAAGTAATGTTTGTAATCGAAGATCATGCGGTTCTTCGGGCTGAGTTCGCGCGCGAGTTCATCCGATAACTTTTCCGTGGCGATGATGAACGACCCCACTGGGATGATTTTCCTTTGCAGTTTTTGGGTGACTTTCCCTGTGTAACCGGAGCTTGCCACTAAAACGGACTCTGCTGATAACAGGCCTCTCTCCGTTTCGACGACAAAACGCCTCTCTCCCCGCCCCAGCCTGTTGACACGCGCTCGCGCGCAGAGCATGGCCCCAGCCTTTTCCGCCGCGCCTGCCAGCCCCGCCACAAACTGGGCGGGATTCACGCCCGCGCTGACCTCATCCACCAGCGCGCCGTGATACAAGTCCGTGCCGATTTCTTCGCGCTGGTTTTCCCGCGAGACAAGGTGGACCTTGTGATTGAATTCCTTTTCCATGAATTCAACTTCCGCCTGGAGCGCATCGAAATGGCTGGGCTTGTTCGCCGCCAGCAGGTGGCCTGTCCGCTCGAAGCCGCAATCGATGTTTTCCTCTTTGACGATATTCTCCACCGTGTCAATTGAATCGAGCGAATATTGGAATAATCTCTTCGCCAGGTCCCGCCCGTAGCGCTGAATGATGGTCTGCATGGGAAGTTTGAGTCCCGTCAATACCATGCCGCCGTTGCGTGAACTTGCGCCCCAGCCCATCGTCTCCGCTTCGAGTACCGCGACATTTATGTCGCGTTTTGCAAAAGCCAACGCCGCGCTCAAGCCTGTATACCCGCCGCCGATGATCGCCACATCCACCTTCTCAGGGATCGGCGTCAGGTTTTTATCGGACGGCATTTCAACCGTTGTGTGCCAGTAGATTTGTTGTTTCAATTTTTCCTCTTGGACTCCAACGTCTCCTGACGTTGGAGTTACTGGTCATATCCAAAGTCTGGAGACTTTGGACTCCGTGCTATGCCAATATCTTTTCCCAGTCCAATTCTTCAAACGCCTTGCCCAGGCGATGGCCGTCCTTCACTACGATGTAAGTCAGGTTGGTGAAGACCTTCTCGGCCAGTTCGCGGACAGGTTCGAGCGGCACCACGTCATCCTCCGTCCCGTGGACGACGACTGTCGAAACGGAAACAGTTTTACGGTCCGCGAGAGAGGCGAAGGGCGGGAGTATCAAGGCCGGGGCCAATAGGATCAACTTGCGGACTTGAGTCGGATGCTCAAGGGTGAAGACTCCGCCCATCAATCCGCCAAGCGAGGAGCCGATGATCGTCCAGCCGCTTTGCTCACCGAGGATCGGTTGGAGTTGCGCCATACGCTCCTCGAAGGAGCCTGTGAAATCGGGCGTAATCATGCCAGGGAATTTCTCGGCGAACTGGCGCGCCTTGCCGCTTTGACTGGTGCTGTCGCGGCCATGTAAATAAATGAGGCGCGAATGGTCAGTCATTGTGTTTTTCTTTTTGCCAGGTTGAGACTTGAATGATTACGCCAATAACGATCAACACCAGGA
>JAKANW010000630.1 GCA_021823555.1 Chloroflexota bacterium | reverse complement strand
TCAAGATTTTCAATAATTTTTGAATAAGCCGTTTTTTCCAGCGGCTGGTCATCGAAGAGTTCGGTCAACGGCGCGGCCGCGGGATTGTTATTATGCAGGTTGACAAGCAGGAGTTCTTCGAGGGAACGAGGAGTCCCGCGTTTGGATTCGGAGTCCGCAAGATAGTCATCAGGCGAGATTTCCCCGCGATAGATCGGCTTCGTTGGGAATTCAGAAACAAATGTCACCTGGGTCTCACGCACGCGAGGGGCGCCCAGTTTCCCGTCCAGGAAGGAAGCGGCCTGCGAAAATTGCGCGGGCGGCGCGTGACGCGTCAACAAAATCCGCAGGGCTTCGTCAATCAATCCCAACGCGTACAGATCACCGGCAGAAACATTCATCTGCGCGGCAACGTTTCGGGCCGAGGCGATATCATCGAAGCGCAGGCTTTCGAGCGCGAATCGGTCGCGGGCGTGACGGGAGAGATGACGGGTATCCATGACCTAATAATACCGCAAAGCATTTGTCATGGGGTTTTGGGTTATACTTTGCGCGCCCATGCCAGCCTTTTCGATTGAGTTTGCGATCTTCCTTGCGATGATGTTGGAAGCCGCCGCCTACGCGGCCGTGCTTTTCGGAGCCATTCGCCGCCGCGCGGGACAGGAATTGACCGCCGCATTGCTGGCCGTGTTCGCATTCGTGGCGTTTGTGATGCAGGTGACCGAGGCCGCATGGCGCATCGGCTGGCTGGCGCAGGTGACCGAGCGGGGTTTTCAAAGCCTGCAAATTTTCGGCACATTCTTTCTGGCATTATTGTTGATCATGATCGTGCGCGCGTTTGTGCGCCGCGGGAGTTGGTCGTGGCTGGTCTTCGGCGTGTTGTGGGCCGCGGGCCTGGTGACGGTGGATTCGAACCTGCTCAGCCTGCCCAATGTGCTCTGGACGAACGGACAGGTGATGCTGCCGCGCGACGGGCTTTCGCTCGGCTGGGCCATCCTCGGCTGGGCAGTGTTCATGGTCGGCGTGATCGCCAACGTGCTGGGGGCTTTGCGTCAACAGCGCCAGCCCATGCACCGCAACCGTTTATCCTATTTCCTGCCGGTCACCTTCCTGGTGGTGGTGAACGATCTCCTGCTGCTCAGCGGCATTCCCACACCCGGAGAGCCTCTGCGGCTTGTGGCTACACTGCTGATGGGATACGTCTCGCTCACGCACGACCTGCCCGACGCGCGCCAGATCATGCGGCGGGCATTGGTCTATGTGGTCACCGCGCTGGCGCTCGTGAGCTTTTACCTCGCCATCTCGCTCGGCGTTCAACCGATGTTCCGCGCCCTGCCCAGTTACAACCCGCTGGTCATCGGCGCGGTGATCATGATCCTGCTGGCGCTCCTGGTCACGCCGTTGCTGGGCTGGGTGCAGCGCTTCGTGGACCGCATCCTGCGCATTGACCGCACCAACGCGGGCCGCACCCTGCACCAATACAGCGAAACCATCAGCAACATCCTTGACATGCAAAAACTGGCGAGCGTGGCGGTGGGCTTGATCATCGACTCGATGCAACTTCAGCGCGGCTTCCTTTTCCTTGTGGACACCGAGTCTGGCGAGGACGGACACCGCGCCTTCCGCCTGCGCGCCGCCCGCGCCGACGGCGAACAGCAGATCGAACCGATCCTGCTCGACGAGAACAACCCGCTCGCCGTCCATCTTGCCCGCGAGATGAAACCGCTTCTTCAATATGACCTGGACCTGCTTCCCGCGTTCCGGGCGATTTCCTCCTCCGAGCGGAAGTGGTTCTCGCGCCTCGAAGCCGACGTGTACGCGCCCATCTTCACCAACCGCCGCTGGATCGGCATGTTGGCCCTCGGTCAAAAACTTTCGGGCAATCGTTTCAGCAAGGACGACCTCGTCACCGTCAGCGCGCTGGCAAATCAAACCGCGGTGGCGCTCGAGAATGCCCGCCTGGTCGAAAACCTGATGAAGCTCAACTCGGAACTGCGCCAGGCTTATCGTGACCTCGACAAAGCCAGCCGCGACCTGGCGCGCCTCGACCAGACCAAGAGCGATTTCATCAGCATTGCCTCTCACGAACTGCGCACGCCCCTGACCGTGATGCGCGGCTACACCGAAATGCTGCTCGAAGACGGCTCGCTCGATGAAAACCTGAAATACATCGCCGGCTCCCTGCACAAGAGCACCCTGCGCCTGCACGAGATCATGGACTCGCTCTTCGACATCGCGCAGATTGACGCCCGCGCCCTGCAGATCCACTGGCAGAAAGTGGACACCGCCGCGCTGGTGAGCGAGGTGGGTCACAGCCTGCAAAAGTCTTTCGAAGCCCGCAAACAAGTATTGATGGTGGACCTGCCCGCCCTGCCCACCATCAAGGCCGATCCGAACATCCTCAAGAAAGTTTTTGTGCACCTGCTCAACAATGCCATCAAGTTCACGCCGGATAAAGGCTCGATCGCCGTGCTGGGCAAGACTGTCCCGCCCCACGGACAGGAACTGCCCAACGGCGGCCTCCTGCTCACGGTCAGCGATACCGGCGTGGGCGTGGACCCGGAATTTAAGGAGTTGATCTTCACCAAGTTCTATCAGACCGGTGAATTGGGCAAACACTCCACGAGCAAGTTGCGCTTCCAGGGCGGCGGCGCGGGGTTGGGATTGGCCCTCGCCAAGGGCATCGTCGAGGCGCACGGCGGACGCATCTGGGTGGAAAGCCCCGGCCGCGACGAGCACAAACTGCCCGGCAGTAAATTCCACATCCTGCTCCCCCTCCCCAAAGTGGAACCGAGCGATACCTTCCCCATTGGCAGGCCGGTCCAATTTACGATCGGAAGCGAAAACGGATCGGGCGGCAGATAACTGCCGCCCGATTTTTTTGTTACCTCTTCGGCCAAAGCCAGCCGATCAATGCATAGAACAGCCCCAATACAAGCAAAGCGAATTTGATGGTTGCGCACACAGAGGCGATCAACGGCCATAATGAAAAGAGCGGACTGAGCAGGGAGTGCAACAATCCATAATTTTCCACGGCATCGAAGACCGGAGCAGCCAGCGCGGCCCAGCCCATCCACGCCCCGAGGCGTTCGAACCCGCCCGGGTGACGTCCCGACGCGAGTAAAATTCCCAGCGAGAGGGCGAGGGCGTAGATCGGCATGAAGAGGTAGTCCATGCCGAGGCCGAAGGCGGCCAGCAGGCGCGCGTACTCGCTCCACGAACGGACCATTTCGCCG
>JAKANW010000629.1 GCA_021823555.1 Chloroflexota bacterium | reverse complement strand
CCAGTTCGCGTGTGCTGATTGATTGTTCCTGGTTCGGTCGATGCTCAATGAGTACCTGACGCGCGGGACGCGGAGAAAACGGTAACGCCAGGATCTTTAGGACAAGCGGTGCAGCACCTGGAAGCCGCACCTTCAGTAAGAGACGGTTGACCAATTGTTCGGTCTTCAAATGCACGTGGTCGTACGAGATGATTCCAACGGAAACAGGGTGGTTAGCCATTCGAGTTAGCCCTCTGTCCGAGTCGACACTGCTTAGGCAAGAACCGCAGCGACACCTCAGTTCTCGTCTCGATCGATTCGTAGAGCAAGACTTGCCCCGAAGTCGCCCCGCGGACGCGAAGCAGAGCTTGCTCTTCTTCGAGGTGCCTTCCGAAAAGATAAGATGCACTGGCGGGCGGTTCCTTTGGGACGTGCATCAGTGTCATGCGCGATTCTTCCAACTTGCGTCCGCCTTTATGGTGGTTGCAGGACGGGCAGGCCGCTACCACGTTGGTCCAAATGTGCTCGCCTCCCAGGTGGCGCGGCTGCACATGGTCCACGGTCAGGCCTCCATCACGCCGCCCGCAATACTGGCAGGTATAATTATCCCGGCGAAAGACCTCCCGTCGCGTCAATTTCACACGCGGTCGCGGCCGCTGGATTTGTATCTCCAATCGGATGACCGATGGGCGAGGGAACAATTGGGATATGGTGCGGATGTGGCCGCGCCCGTTCACAACCAAGTCAGCTTTGCCTGATAGGATCAAGCCGATGGCCCGCCGCGTGGAACAAATGTTGATAGGTTCGAAATTTGCATTTAGCACTAGAACTGGCTCGTTCATGGAGCCTCTACAATTGGCACGATTATACTGCTTTTCGCAAGTCTGCATAGAAGAGGAGACCCTGATATGAAAGTCCTGATTACGGGTGGGACGGGATTTCTTGGCCGCGCTCTGTCCACATCCCTGCTGGCGGATGGTCATCAGGTTTTAGCTCTGAGCCGCCGACCGGAAAAGGCCCGCGTCCCTGCCGGTGTGGAGGTCGTCGTCTGGGATGGGCGAACGGCCGCTGGCTGGGGAAGTCTCATCAATGAGATGGATGCCGTCGTCAACCTGGCAGGCAGGTCCCTTTCTTCCTGGCCGTGGACGAAAGCCGTCAAACAGGAGTTTTGGGATTCCCGCATCCACGCGGGACGGGCAGTTGTGGAGGCCGTCACAGGTGCGACCCGCCGCCCGCGCATGCTCGTTCAGTCTTCGGGTATCAACCATTATGGATTGCGCGGCGACTCCGCGGACGAATCCACGCCGCCTGCCGATGACTTTCTCGCCCGCCTGACCGTGGGCTGGGAGGATTCCACCAAACCCGTCGAGGGAATGGGTGTGCGCCGCGTGGTCATCCGCACAGCGGTGGTGCTGGGGAAGGGGGAGGGCCTCCTGCCGCTCATGTCCCTGCCGGTGCAGTTATTTGCCGGGGGACCGCTGGGCAGTGGGAAACAGGCCATGCCGTGGATCCACGTGGCGGATGAGATTGGTGCCATCCGCTTCCTGATGGAAAATGAGTCTGCACGCGGCGCGTTCAACCTGATTGCACCAGCTCCCACGTCCAGCGCAGATTTTGTACGCGGGCTGGCGCGGGCATTGCATCGCCCGTATTGGTTCCCGACGCCGGCCTTCTTGCTGCGCCTTGCGCTGGGGGAGATGAGTGTGCTGGTGGTGGAAGGCAGGTATGCGCGCCCCGAACGGCTGGTTGAGCTTGGGTACCGGTTCCAGTTTGAGCATCTGGAAGACGCGCTGGCCGATCTTTATCCGCAATGATCTTTGGAACCTCTGTGACGAATCCTCGTCTGTATTAACGTAAAGGAGATGATTACATGAAACGTTGGCTGTTGTTGATTTTGTTGTTTGTGGCGGGGTGCGGGTCCAATGTCCCTCCGCCGCCTACACTTCCGGCTGGCTTCCTGGCCACGCCGACGGCCTATCTTGCACCGTCGTATCCGACCGCCGAAGCTCAATCCATCTCTCCCAACCAAGCTGCCAATGGAGTGGACGTGAACGTAGTGCGCGCCTGGCAGGATGGCAAACAAGTAAATGCGGATGTGTGTTTTAACCTGCCCGATGATTCTGATTGGGCCATCCAGGATGCCAGTATACAGTTTGCCGGGGCGACTGTAACGGAGTTCGGCGCCACGTTGGTCAGCCGCCAACCTCCTGCCAGCGGGCAGCCGGGCCAGCGTTGTGACACACTTAATTTTTATGTCGCTCCTGATGCTGATCTCTCGGCTGTAGTTCTCACCATTGGTTCCATCGCTGCCGCGCCGCGCGGGGATGATTATTGCAATATTTACATGCCAAAAATCCAACAAGCTTTGCAGGATCGCGGCGTGGCCATTACGCTGGGCTGCGCAGATGTGAATGGCGTGATGACCATGCAGATTACAGGCATGCCCGCCGATATGACCCAGGAGCAGGCTGAGCAGATTGTCTACAGCGATGAGTTCTATTCAATAAAAGGTCCGTGGGTCTTTACCTTCAACCTTGGACAATGATTGCCCAGACTTCAGAAATCCTTGAGAAGACTCCCTGATTTAGGCGAATCAAGGAAGATTTCCGAAATCTTAAAATCTTGCAAGTCTGTGCTATAATCCCGCCAACATGAAACTAGAACTTCTCTTTGCCCTGAATAATAATAATAATAATAATAATGACGACCGCATCGCGGCCGTTGGGCGAAGCGTAACTGGTTGACAGAGAGTTAGACACACGTCAAGCCAACCGCCCAACGGAATTCCGCTGGGCGGTTTTTGTTTTTCATGTCGCTGCGAGCGAAGCGAAGCAGTCTCCTGTTAAGCGGAGATTGCTTCGGGCGGGAGAACGCCGCCCTCGCAATGACATATCACTGGAGGCAGGTATGTACAAAACTCACACATGCGGGGAAGTCACATCCGCCATGATCGGCCAGACCGTGACACTGGCAGGCTGGGTGCATCGTTCCCGTGACCACGGCGGCGTGCACTTCGTTGACCTGCGCGACCGCTTCGGGGTGGTGCAACTCGTCGCCGCGCCCGAGGTCACGCCGCGCGCCCACGAGGTGCTGGACGAGGCCCGCCAGGAATGGGTGGTGCAGGTCACGGGCGTGGTGGAGCATCGGCCAGCGGGCATGGAGAATGCCAAGATGCCCAACGGCGACATCGAGATCGCCGTGCGCGAGGCCGAGGTGCTCAACCCGTCCAAGCCCCTG
>JAKANW010000628.1 GCA_021823555.1 Chloroflexota bacterium | reverse complement strand
GCACGTTGACAGACGGCGCGCTCGCCCTTGGCGACGAAGTGGAAATTTTGCCCAGCGGCCAAAAGGGACGCGTGCGCGGCCTGCAAACGCACAAGAAAAAAGAGGAGCGCGCCACGCCCGGCTCACGCACGGCAGTCAACATATCGGGCATATCCATGGAACAAGTGGCGCGCGGCGAAGTGCTCACCCACCCCGGGCAATACCAATCCACGCGCCGCGCCGACATCCGCCTGCGCTTGCTTAAAGACATTTCCGCACCGCTCAAACATTCCAGCGAGGTCAAAGTTTTCCTCGGCACCGCAGAGACAATCGCCAACCTGCGCCTGCTGGGAGCAGAGGAACTCGCACCCGGCCAGGAAGGCTGGATCCAACTCGAATTGCGCGACCCGCTGGTGGCGGTGCGCGGCGACCGGTTGATTCTGCGCCGCCCCTCCCCCGGCGAGACGCTCGGCGGCGGCATCATCGTTGACCCGCAGCCCAAAGGCCGCCACAAACGCTTCGATGAGGCCGTGCTCAAGTCGCTTGAGTCGCTGGCGCAAGGCTCGCCCGCGGATGTGCTCTTTGAGGCCGCGCTCGCCCTCGGCGCTGCGCCGGTCAAGGAAATGGTCAGCCGCTCGCGGTTGGAATCCGAACCGGCCGCGGGTGCGCTGAAAGAATTGCTGGATAACGGCCAGTTGGTGGCGCTCGAAAACGGTCAGCCCACAATTACAAGCGACCAATTACTTATTCCTCTACCCCACTGGAATTCCCTGTATGATAAAACCCTGCAACTGGTAGGCGCGTATCACAAATCCTATCCACTGCGCAAAGGGATGCCGCGCGAGGAGCTGAAGTCCAAGCTTAAACTCACGCCGCGCGTTTTTAACACCGTAATCAATGCCATCGTCAATCGGCAATCGCTGGCCGAAAATGGATCGCTTGTGGCCCTGCCTGGGCACAAGGTCACGTTCGATGCGGCGCAGCAAGCCAAGGTCCAGGGATTGATGCGTAAGTTCGCGGCGAATCCGTTTGGGCCGCCGAGTGTGAAAGAATGTCAGGCCGAGGCCGGCGAGGAGATCGTCAACGCGTTGATCGACATGGGCGAGCTGGTGACCGTCTCGGCGGAGGTCATCTTCCGCACAAAGGATTATGAGGCAATGGCGGCGAAGGTCAAGTCTGCCATCCAGCAAAACGGACAGATTACCCTGGCCGAAACGCGCGACTTGCTCGGCACGACGCGCAAATATGTGCAGGCGCTGCTCGAACATCTTGACGCGGCTGGAATCACGGTACGCGATGGGGATTTCAGAAAGTTACGCAAATGATTGCGCCTCGCCGATTCTCCGATCTGCTGATTCGCTGACACGCTGAATCGAGGTACCCATGTGCGGACGTTTCACTTTAACCGTTGACCCGGCTGATCTTCAGGAAAACTTTCCTGGCACGGCCTTCCCGCCCAAATACGCGCCGCGCTTCAACATCGCGCCGACACAGCCCATCCTTGCCATTCCCAACGATAGCAAAAACGCAGCCGACTTTTTCATCTGGGGCTTGATCCCCTCGTGGGCCAAAGACCCGACTATCGGACAGCGCCTCATCAACGCCCGCGCCGAAACGCTGGGCGAGAAACCGTCGTTTCGCGGCGCGTTCAAATACAAGCGCTGCCTCATCTTAGCCGACGGCTTCTACGAATGGAAAACCGTCCCCGGCTCAAAGACGAAAATCCCGCATTTCATCTTTCTCAAGAACCGCGCTCTTTTTGCCTTTGCTGGTCTGTGGGATGAGTGGCATTCGCCCGACGGCGGGTCGCTGCGCTCGGCGACGATCATCACCACCGAACCAAACGAACTGATGACGACCATCCACAACCGGATGCCGGTAATTTTGCACCCGAGCGACTACACTCGCTGGCTCGACCCTGCGCCTCAGACTCCCGCGAACCTGCTGCCTCTCCTCCGGCCTTTCCCTGAGGGCGAGATGTCGGCCCACCCCGTCAGTACGCTAGTCAATAGTCCCAGCAACGACCGACCTGAGTTAGTACTCCCAGCCTAGCCGGAAGCGCGCCGCATGCATTTTTGATCATTTTGTCCTTGCCCAGCTCGTCTTCGCTTCGGAACATGGATACGATTATGTTTGACTGATCCGGGGAGGCGCAAAATCATGGCTTAATGCAGGATAAGTCTTTGGCTTGACGCACAAATTTGCCTTTGTTATGATGATTACTGATGGAACCTGAATTTAGAGAAGACGCCCCGCAAATCCCCGAGGAAAAGCCTCGACCAACCGAGGAGCAGCCAACTCGAGCCAAACCGCCCCGCCGCAACCTGTTGGCAGACGGATTGAACGCCCTGCTCCACTTGGGACTGGGCGAGTCGCTGGTCCGCGTTGGCACGACCGTTCTTTCATTGGTATTGATCGGCGCAGCTCTGTGGCTGTTACAGATATTCAACAAGCAGATGCCATTGGAACTGCAAACCCGCCCGGCCTTCGCGGCGGGACCAACGCCGACCGCGTTTGTGGACCCCAGCCTGCTGCCTCCGCCAGTCGCGGTCAGTGTCCTGGGCGTCCCCCGCCTAGCCGAGCCTCATACCGACATCCCCACCCGCCCGCGGCAGGATATTATCAAATACACCGTTGTCCAAGGCGACACGCTCTTTGGCATCGCGGAAAAGTTCAATTTAAAACCGGAGACAATTCTGTGGGGCAATTACAGCGTCTTGGCCGATGATCCTCACCTGTTGAGCGCGGGCCAGGAATTGAATATTTTACCAGTCGATGGAGTGTATTACCAATGGCTCGGCGGCGTGGCCTTCGATAAATGGGCGCAGTTCTTCGGCGTCACTGCCAAGGATATCATCGAGTATCCCGGCAATCACCTCGACCTGAACACGATTGGCGATTACACCAATCCGAACATCCCTTCTGGCACCTGGCTGATCATCCCTGGCGGCAAACGTGAGTTGACTTCTTGGAGCGCGCCGCTTGGTCTGACGCGCGACAATCCCGCCATCGCCAGCGAAATGGGACCCGGTGCGTGCGGCCCGATCTCCGGCGGTGCGGTGGGATACGGCACTTTCGTCTGGCCGGCAAACAAGCACTATCTTTCGGGTTATGACTACAACCCGCCCATTCACTACGGCATCGATATCGCCGGAAATCTGGGCGAAGGCGTTTACGCCGCCGATGCGGGCGTGGTGGTGTATGCCGGCTGGAACAATTACGGCTACGGCAACATGATTATGATCG
>JAKANW010000627.1 GCA_021823555.1 Chloroflexota bacterium | reverse complement strand
GGAGGGTCAGGAAGTTGTGTGTCCACTCGTGCGCCACGGTGCTGATTTGCCAGTTGAAGTAGTTTGTCTGCATCACCATGGTGGGATACACGCCAATGCCTCCCACCGGAACGACCAGCGTGGAGTCGTTGAGCGCGGCCGCAACCCCGTCTTCGATTTTGACCTGCTGGTCCACCGTTAGGTCCGGTTGGAGCGAAATGGCGGCGATTTGCTCGATCTTGTTACGCGGTGAGATGACCAGATTCAGCGGCAGAGGCGAAACGTGATAAAGCACGGGCGGCATGGGCTGACCGCCCAGGGTGAGGCCCATGTTTGCCAACACTTCCGTAACCTGTGATTGAATCACCGACTCGGCTAATGGCTGGACTTGTTTCTGGCGGGCGTAGAGTGTGTTCAATTCGGCGCGAATTTGGGTGGTGGCGGCTTCCTTGTCTTTGATGGCCGGATCGGCAAAGATGGTGTTGAGCTGGTCTTCGGCGCGCAAGGTGCTTTCGGTGATGCGTTCATATTCCATCACGGCTTGCAGGCGCGCCTCGCGGCTCATGTAATCGGGCATCCCTGTCGCCGATTGGCTGAGTTTGAGCAGGAGCGCATCCGCGACCCAGACATCGTAATTGAATTCCAGGGAACGCGTGAAGGCGCGTGCCCGGTCGAATGTGTCCCCGCGCGGGGGAGTGGAGGCTGTTATCAGGAAAGCGCACATGAGCAGAAATACCGCCCACTGGATGGTCAGTTCAAAACGTCTAAGCATGGGGGGATTATAAGACCAAATGGAAAGCGGCGTGCGAAAAAAAACAGAGACGGCCTCAACCGTCTCTGTTTTTCTCCCATTCCCGAACTTGCTTACTTCTGGTTACGCAAATATTCGTCAATCGCCCAGGCGGCCTTGCGCCCGCCGACCATAGCGGTGACCACCAGGTCCGGCCCGGAGACGCAGTCGCCGCCGGAGAAGACGCCCGGACGGCTGGTCGCCCCGGTCATTTTGTCCTTGACCGTGATCAAGCCCCAATCGTGGACTTCCAATTCTGGCGTGGTTTTGCCAAGGATTGGGTCGGGCCAGTAGCCGAGGGCCAGGATGGCTGTGTCACAGGCTACGCTGAAATTCGAGCCTTCCACCGGCACCGGTCGGCGGCGGCCTTTGGCATCCGGGTCGCCGAGTTTCATCTCAATGCACTCCACGGCCGCCAGCTTGCCATCTTCGCCGGCGATGAATTTGACTGGCTGGGTCAGGAAGCGGTATTTGGCGCCTTCTTCGCGCGCCATCTTGCGATCCTTCTTGCCGCCCGGCATTTCATTTTCGGTGCGGCGGTAGAGACAGGTCACTTCTTCCGCACCGAGGCGCAGGGCCGTACGCAGGCAGTCGGAGGCGGTGTCGCCGCCGCCGATGACCACCACGCGCTTGCCGATTTGGAGCGGCTGCAATTTGTCGGAGGGCAGCAAATCGTGTTCCACATTGGAGCGGATCAAAAAGTCGGTAGCCTCGAACACGCCGGGCAGGTCCGTGCCGGGAGCGTCTTCCATTTTGGCATCGATCTCCGAGCCAACGCCGATGAAGACCGCGTCGAACCCTTCGGCGAAGAGCTGGTCAATGGTCTTGTCCTTGCCGATGTAGGTGTTCGGAACGAACTTGACGCCGGCGCGCTCGAACTCGCCCCATTTTTCCATCCAGACATCCTTGGGGAGTTTGAAGTTCGGAATGCCATATACCAATAAACCACCGGGCGCAGGCTTGGCGTCGAAAATGGTCACCTCGTGGCCGTGCTGAACAAGTTGGTCGGCGCAACCCAGGCCGGCCGGTCCGGCCCCAATGACGGCTACTTTCTTCCCGGTGGGTGTTCCCAACGGTTTGACGTGGCCCTCGTTGCGGCGTTTGTAATCCACCGCGAAAACTTCCAAATGTCCGCATTGGACCGGGGTATGATGTTTGTTTAAAACGCAGGAACCCTGGCAAAGCGACTCGTGCGGGCATACGCGTCCGCAAATCTCAGGCAGGGAACTGGTCTGGTGATAGAGATTGGCGGCTTCGGCAAAGCGCCCGTGCTCGATTAGCCACATGGCGGATGGAATATCGTTGTGCGTGGGGCAAGCCGTCATACAGGGGGCGGGGTCCGGACAATGGATGCAGCGCGCCGCTTCCACCATGGCGCGGTCGGCGTCAAATTCAATCACCACATCTTCGAAATCGCAGGTGCGTTGTTCGGCCGGGCGCAAATCAAGATCGAAATAGGGCTTGTTGGCGCGCGCTTTGCGGTCAATGTCCAAAAATTCGCTGGGAATTGCCTGCATGTCTTTCTCCTGGAAACTAAAAAAATGAACGGAAGTTTTTACGCCCTGATGATACCGAATCTAAAAAAAGACACACAGACGAGAATGTCACCAAACCAGACGACAATCGTCACCTTTATCAATTGCGGAAGATGTGTGAATTGGATGTTAGATTTGTGTAAAATCGCGTCATATTCTCTTGCTGGAGGAGAGGACGCGGTTAGAATAGGCATCTGGAGGCTACTCATGAAGCACTTTCTAAGTAAAAATAAGAAGATTTGGATTCCCGCCCTCATTTTGATCGTGCTGGCGGGTATTTTTGTTGCGACGCGCGGCCGGGGAAGTAGCTCGACCCAATATCAAACGGAGCAAGTGACGCGCGGTACCCTGGTTGCCACGGTCGGCGCGACCGGAACCGTGCGGGCGCGTCAAAGCGCGATTCTGAACTGGCTTACGAGTGGAACCGTGGATAAAGTGTATGCCGCGGTGGGGAACCGTGTGGAAGCCAATACGATTTTGGCGTCGCTTTCTCCCACCTCGGTTCCGCAAAATATCATCAGCGCCCAAGCCGATCTGGTGACGGCGCAAAAGGCACTCGATGATTTGATGGCGTCGGATACGGCGCGTGCCCAGGCGTGGATCACCTTGCGCGATGCCCAGGATGCCTACAACACGTCCAAGAATTATCGCGATTCGCTCAATGGCGTCATTGAAATCAAGAAGGTGAATTTTATTTATATTGGCGGTCGGGAGATTCCGGTAGTCAAATATACTAAGGGTTATGCAGACCCGGATACGATTGCAGCCGCGGATGCTGACCTGGCGCTCAAAACCGCCCAGTTGGCCGATGCCCAACGCGCCTATGACCGCATCAAGAATGGCCCCAACCCGGCCGATATTGCCGCGGCGGAATCGCGCGTCAGCGCGGCGCAGGCCACCATTGACATGGCGCATTTGACAGC
>JAKANW010000626.1 GCA_021823555.1 Chloroflexota bacterium | reverse complement strand
GTCCAATTTGCGGCTCACCTGCCAATCGAGGCGCAGCAGGACGCGCTCAGGCGTTGACGTTTCGGCTGGCATGTTCGCGCATGGGCACCACGGGAAGCGGAATGCGATCGAGAATCTTTTTCAGAATATCGTCGCTGGTCTGGTTCTCTGAGAGCGCCTCATAAGAAAGGACGAGGCGGTGGCGTATTACATCCAACGCCATGTCGAGCACATCCTGCGGCAGGGCGTAGTCACGTCCACGCACGAAGGCCAACGCGCGCGCCGTGAGGATCAGGTTGATGGAGGCACGCGGGCTGGCTCCAAACATGATGAAGCGCTGCAATTCGGCCAGGCCCACATCCTTCGGGCTGCGCGTGGCATTTACCATGCGCACTGCGTATTCGATCAGTGCCGGATCAACGTACACCGCGTCGGACATTTTTTGCAGTTCGAGCAACTGCTCGGTGGTGAGCACTTTTTGCACGGCTTGCAGTGCATTGGTCATGCGCTCCACAATGACGAACTCCTCGGTGGAGTTGGGATAACCGACCAACACCTTGAGCATGAAGCGGTCCACTTGCGCCTCGGGCAGGGCGTACGTCCCCTCGGTCTCGATGGGGTTTTGCGTGGCGAGCACCAGGAAGGGATTCGGCACTTTGAAGGTTTCGCGGCCGATGGTCACTTGGTGTTCCTGCATCACTTCGAGCAGGGCGCTTTGCACTTTGGCGGGTGCGCGGTTGATTTCATCTGCGAGCAGCAGATTGGTGAAGACCGGGCCGAGCGAGGTGTTGAATTCGCCGGTCTTCTGGTTGTAGATGCGCGTGCCCACCAAATCCGCGGGGACAAGGTCGGGCGTGAACTGGATGCGCTTGAACTCGCCGCCAATCGCCTCGGCCAGGGTTTTGATGGCCATTGTCTTGGCCAGGCCCGGCACGCCCTCGACGAGGATATGTCCGCGTGCAAGCAGGGCCACGATCATACGCTCAAGCAAGTGATCTTGCCCAACGATGATCTTCTTCACTTCGTATAAAACGCGCTCCATCGGTTTTTCATGGTCGGATGTCAATTTTTGATCCATATGATTTCTCCTAATAAAGTGGCAAACCGGCCGCGCTGGCCGCGGTTGTGATTGGCACGGCGAACCCAATGCCGATGAAAAAGTTCTGGTCGGTGGGATTGACGATGCCCGTGACGATGCCGATCACCTGGCCGTCACGATTCAGCAACGGACCGCCTGAGTTGCCCGGGTTGACCGCCGCGTCGATCTGGATCAGGCCCTTCAAGGTGATATTGCTGGTGGAAGGCTGGAAGGTGCGATTGAACCCCGAGATAACGCCCGCGCTCATTGAGCTGTATAGCCCAAACGGATTTCCGACCGCGTAAACATCATCGCCCACGCGCATGGCACCCGGATTTCCCAACACAGCTGGGACGATCTGCGCGGGGAACTTGTCGGGCCGCAGGACGGCGATATCATTCTGTGGCTGGCGGATGACTACCTGCGCGTTGGCTTCGGTCCCATCTGCGAACGTGACTTGGATAGCGGTCGCGTTCGCGACGACGTGCAGGCTGGTGAGGATGTCCCCGGCGGTGTCAATGATCACGCCGCTTCCTAGACCTCCCTGCGGGTTGCCCTTTGCATCGGGAGGTTCCTTGGTTTGAATGAGAATCAGCGAGGGACGAATCTCCTGGTAAACCACCGCGGAAAACGCGGGCGGCGGCGTGGCCGAGGCCATCACCGAGGCGACGGCATCGTTGACCTGACGCGTGGTCAGCGGTTTGGGTTGTGGGAAGAGAATAGTGTAGAGCAAAATGGCAGCCAGCGCGGCTAATACCCCCGAAGCAAACGGTGCGGATCGTTTCACGCCTGATAGGATACGTTGGAGACGACCCGGCTTTGGATTTTCAAGCGGCACATTGTTCATCGAACTCGACCCAATAAAGGGAAAACAGAAACACCAGTTTGAATGCGACGACGAATGTGACAACGAGGACTTGTCTTCAGAAATTATAGGGCGCGATTATAAAATGAAAATGAGACAAAATTTGTGGGGATTTTGTGGAATTCGAGCGCCAAAAATTAGCTTTGCGTGACTTACTCGGCGGCTTTGACTGGTTGCCCCATTTCGCTGCGCGTCAGCACGATGGCCGCGGCCAGAATCAGCGCTCCGCCCACGAGTGTGATCGGCGCCAGCCGCTCGGCAAACAGCCAGGCCGCGAGCAGTACCGTGACCACCGGTTCGAGCGTGGACAACATGGCGGCATTCGTCGGCCCGATGCGTTCCAGGCCCGCCAAAAAGGTGACCACCGGAATGACCGTGGCGAAGGTGACGATGCCAGCCAACGACCACCAGCCATTGCTGCTGACCGGGAAATGCGCGCCGTTGACCGCGGTCAATACACCGTAGACCAACCCTGCCGAGGCGAAGATGACCACGGAGGATTGCACTGCACTGACATGTTTCATCACGTTCGTGCCAACAATGATGTAGACCGAGTAGATGACCGCCGAGGCCAGCGCGTAGAAAACGCCGAGGAATTGTCCGCCTGCCGGCCCGACCGTGAGCGCGGTGCCGACTAGGGCCAGCCCGATGGCCGCCACTTTGACCCAGGTCGCTTTTTCGCGGAGGAAGATAACCGAAAGCAGGAAGACCATCATCGGGTAAAGATAAAGCAAGAGCGCGACCAATCCCGCTGAGGCGTATTTGATGGCGGAGAGATAGGTGAAGGATTGCCCAACGTAGCCCAACGCGCCCATGCCAAGCAGTTGCAGGAACACGCGTCCCCGAGGCAGTGGCTCATGACGCAGAACCAGCAACAGGGTCAGGATCAAAGCGGCGAAGGTGAAGCGCAGAAAGAGCAGAGTGATGGTGTCCAGCCCGTCAGCGTAGAGGAATCGTCCAAAGATCGCCAATGTCCCAAATCCGGCGGCGGAGATGGCGATGAGCAGGATGCCAGTGAGTCGATTCATGTTGTTATGTCCAATGTGGGTATGGGGGTATTATCCCGCACTACGATGAATATTGCCACCTTATTTTGATTGACTCAATCTGATTAGTGTGTTATTCTCACTGGCGTAGGATAACAGTAAGTTCACGTTGGTATAAGAACACCTCGGCTCACAGTTATATCTGTGAGCCGCTTTGTTTTTCCTCCGATGGAACAAACAGCTCACCTAATTTTTCAAATTGCCAAAGGAGGCAAATACAATGTCTGATCGAATCACCGGTACCGTAAAATGGTTCAATGG
>JAKANW010000625.1 GCA_021823555.1 Chloroflexota bacterium | reverse complement strand
TTCTCGACGACATTGCCTTCGCTATCCGTCACTTCACGGACGATGGTCGGCTGCATCAATTTGCCGTCGTTGGCGATGGTCGCGCCAGACATCAATACCTGCAAAGGCGTAGCCAGCACATAACCCTGCCCCACGCCGGCGATGTATGTATCGCCCGTAGACCAGTTCTCGCCTTTGTTGATGCGCTTCCATTTCGGAGTCGGTATAAGTCCGCCCTGCTCGGCGGGCAGCTCAATACCGGAGGGCTGGTCGTAACCAAGCGCGCGCGCATATTCACGCAGGCGCTCGATGCCAAGCCCTTGCGGGATTTCATCGCGATACCCGCCGCTCAACTTATAGAGACAAACATTGCTTGAAAAAGCAATGCAATGAAGGAAATCAAGTTGCCCGAAGCCTTCTTCGTTGATCACGTTGTTGAGGTTAAATACCCAGTCCACAAAGGGACGTTCGCGGCCGGGATCGTTCGGGGAAAATTTTTCTGTCAGCACCAGTTGTCCCGGAGTCTCGATAATCTTATCGAGAGTGACCACCCCCTCGTTTAATGCGCCTATGGCAGTGGACAACTTGAATACTGAGCCAGGCGGAAACTCACTGGAAATGGCGTTATTCAAAAGCGGGCGGCGCGGGTCCTGGCTGAGTTGTTCATAATAGTAGCCCGGAATAAAACGGGCCATGCGGTTGTTTTCGTAGGTTGGATATGAAACCATCGCCAAGATTTCCCCGGTTTTCGGGTTCATGGCGATTACGACCCCGCTTGAAATACGCTCCCGACCAAAGTAACGGTTCCATTCCTTGATCTCGTTGACCAGCGTGGCTTCAGCCGCGGCCTGCAAGCGCGTATCAATTGTCAGGGTGACGTTGTTGCCCGGCACGGGGTTGATGGGCGGGTCAATGTTGCGCAACTCTTTACCGGCCACGTCCTCTTGAATCACGCGCAAGCCATTGATACCGGAGAGGATATCGTCGAGCGAGAGTTCCACGCCAGAATAACCAACCTTATCCCGACCGGAGACGAAGCGGCGGGCGCGGTAAAGCGCCTCAACTTCCGGGGCAAGGTCCGCGGGGATCGGGCCGAGGAAACCGATGACATTGGCGGTCAGCGATCCGGTGGGATAGTCGCGGATCGGCTCCACTTCCACGCTCACGCCGGGCCAGTCCACGCCTCGCTCGCGCACGATGCGGGCTATTTCCTCGCTGACATTACATTTAATTTTTACCGGGGTGTATGGCGCGAGCGAATCGCCAAGGGCAACCATCTGGGCAATGCCCGGTCCCTCCACACATGGGCCGTAGAATTTGGCTTCCTCGATGCTGGCATCGGTGAGGGGAAAACCAGTCGAAACGCCGATCAACGCCGAGAGTTCGCGATAGACATTTTGGATGTCCGCTTCGTCGTCGGGAAGGTCGGCGGGCGTGATGACCACATTGTACGAGGCCATATTGCGCGCCAGCACAAATCCATTGCGGTCATAAATGATCCCGCGTGGCGCAGGCAGGGTGATATTGGCCGTGTAGTTTTCAATTGACTGAGAGAGGTAGTCTTCGTGTTGAATCACCTGCAGGGTCACCAGGCGATATAGCAACACGCCGATGACCACGGCAATAACCAGATAAACGATCCTGAACCGCCAGGCATCAAAGGTCGGTTTGACAACCGTGCCAGTAGTACTCACTCTTCCTCCTCAACAGGGAAGACCCAGCGCGAAAGGTCGCGCATGAACCAGAAAACGGGAATCGCCAGCAGCATATTCAACAAAACGCTGGGCAGGGTGATCAGGCTGAACGTGTCGGCGAACGGAAGAGGCGTCCGCGCCACGCTCAAGATAACAAAGGAAAGTAAATGTACGATGAGCGTGGAAAATAATGTCACCCCCAGCATGGCAAGCAAGGGCGCCTGCCAGATGCGGCTCTGTAACACCTGCGCCACCACCACCGCCGCGATGAACCCAAGGATGGGAACGATCCACGGCAGGCCGGAAACAAAGGATGTCATCAAACCGGCCACCATGGCCCAATGCCAGCCGGTGTTCACGTTATCCTGCAAGGCCCAGGCGATCACCATCACCAACGGCAGGTCGGCGAACCCGCCCAGCAGGCTGATGCGGCTGACCACCGCCGATTGCAGGATGACAGCCAACGCGAGAATCGGAAACGCGATGAGGTTACGCATGCGCTACGGCGTGATTGGCACCAGGGGCTCGATGTTCACCGGACGGAAATTGGTGATGACCAAAACGATCTCGAGACGGGTGAAGTCCACCACCGGCTGGACAAAGGCCTGCTGGAACAGGTCGGCTTCACGCTTGCGGACGTTGATAACCTGCCCGATGATCAAATCGGGCGGATAGCCGCCGCCAAGACCGGAAGTGATGACAACACTGCCTTCTTCAACAACCACATCCTGGGGAATCAAATCCAGCGAAAGGTCTCCGGTCACGGAGCCGGTCAAAACGGCCTGCAAATTGGAATTCTGCAAACGGATATTGATGGAGGAGGCCGGGTCGGTGATGAGCTGCACGCGCGCCGCATCGGCGATGACCGCGTCCACGCGTCCGATCAACCCCTGAGCGGTCACCACGGGCATCCCACGCTGGATGCCGTCGTGCGAGCCGCGGTCAATGATGACGTAATGCAGGAACGGGCTGGGATCGCGGCCAATGACGGAGGCGGCCTTGTAACTGGACTCGGGATTGGCGCGCGAGAAATCCACCAACGCGGCGAGGATCTCGGTCTCGGCCGCTTTTTGCTGAAGTTCGATCACCTGCGCTTGCAGACTGGCGACTTCATTTTCCAACTCGGCATTGCGCTGTCGAAGCGAAGTGACATCGCGCGGCGCGGTGACAAAGTCCTGCACGGCAACGAAGCGCGTGGAAAACCACGCCTGCGTGTCCACGAGGAATCCGGTCAACCAATTGGAGGCCGAACTGAAATAGCCGCCAAACGCCAAAGCCAGGATGCCCCCCACTACCAGAAAAATAATGGTCGCCTGGAGGGAACGTGAAAAGATATTTCTCATGTTTTGGAAGATGGAGAAAAACGCGCGAACAGAGCGGGATTAAACGGTGTGACGAGTGCTGCCGCGCTCGAGACCAACGAGATAACGACTCAGGTTGTCAAAGTCTTCAAACACCAGGCCCGCGCCGCGCACCACACAGGTGAGCGGGTCTTCCGCGACCCACACACGCAATTTCAATTCGTCCGAGAGGCGCTCGGCAAGGCCTTGCAATAAC
>JAKANW010000624.1 GCA_021823555.1 Chloroflexota bacterium | reverse complement strand
GTTCGCGGTCGTTTCGGGCGAACAGATTTTGCTGGCGCGCGCGCAGGAATTGCCCGTGGTGTACGTGGCGGCGTGGTATCAGAAATATCCTGTGGCGGTGGTGTCGAAGACCGCGCAGGGAATCAAGTCGCCGTCGGATTTGAAGGGAAAACGCATCGGACTGCCCGGCACGTTCGGCGCAAATTACATCGGGCTGGACGCGTTGCTCTTTTCCGCGGGGCTGACGGAAAAAGATGTGACTCTCGATTCGGTTGGATTCACACAGGTGGAGTCGCTGGCAACAGATCGCGACGAGGCGGTGGCGGTCTACGCGGCCAACGAACCAGTGCAGTTGCGCGCACAGGGATATGAGATCAATGAATTGCTGGTGGCTGATTATGTGCAACTGGCCTCGAACGGATTGATCACCAACGAAAAGACGATTGCCGAAAATCCCGACCTGGTGCGGCGCATGGTTTCCGCATTATTGAAGGGGTTGGCAGATACCATTGCAAACCCCAATGAGGCCTACGAGATCAGCAAAAAATATGTGGAGAATCTCGCGCAGGCCGATGAAGCCGTGCAAAAGGAAGTGCTGGCGCGTTCGATCGAAATGTGGAAAGCCGAGCGAATCGGTTTCTCCGATTTACAGGCCTGGAAGAACATGCAGGAGACTTTGCTCAAGATGGGTCTGCTCACCGCGCCGCTGGATTTGAGCAAGGCGTTCACGAATGAGTTTTTGCCGTAAGGATAAGGGCGACCCGCTACGACATGCAGGCGAACCTGCCAAACCTGGCGGGTCGCCCCGACAACAATGACCATCTCTCCCATCCTCACCGTCCGCGACCTGAGCGCAACCTTCCCCGATAACAACGGCGGTCTGCGCGCCCTCGAACGCGTCTCGTTCGAAGTCTGCCCGCGCGAGTTCGTGGCGGTGCTCGGTCCATCGGGAAGCGGCAAGTCCACGCTGTTGCGGATTCTGGCGGGCATTCTCCAGCCAACGGCGGGCGAGGTCAACTTTGAGAATCGCAAACAGCCGCGCATCGGCATGGTCTTTCAACAGGCCAACCTGATGCCGTGGCGGACGGTGCTTGAAAACATCATGCTCCCGCTCGAACTCGACCGCGAGGCGGATGTAGAATCCCGCGCCCGCGAGTTGATCGAACTCGTGGGCTTGCAGGGATTCGAGTCCAACTGGCCGCGCGAACTTTCGGGCGGGATGGCGCAACGCGTGGCGATTGCGCGGGCGCTCATCCATGACCCTGACCTGCTCCTGCTCGATGAGCCGTTTGGCTCGCTCGACGCGTTGACTCGCGAACGCATGTGGACGGAACTTTCCCGCATCTGGCAGGCGCGCCAAAAGACCGTGCTGATGGTCACTCATTCCATCTCCGAGGCGCTTTTCCTCGCGGATCGTGTCCTCGTGTTGACGGCGCGCCCGGGCCGCGTCAAACTGGACCTGAAAGTGGACCTGCCCCGCCCCCGCGTGGACGACATCCGCTACACCGCCCACTTTGGCAAACTGGCCAGGAAATTGAAGGAAGCGATTGAATAATGGAAGAGGTATACTTTCCCCATGTTTACCCGATTAAAAGAACTCCTGATCGGTCCCCCTCTTCCTACCCAGCAACTCAACGAAAAGAAACTGAATAAAATCCGCGCCCTGGCGGCTTTCTCACCAGACGCGCTTTCCTCCATCGCGTATGCCAACCAGGAAATCTATCTTGGTTTGCTCGTGGCTGGCAGTGCAGGACTGGGGCTGGCCTGGCCGATTGGCCTGGCCATCATCGCTGTGTTGACTCTGGTCGCTATTTCGTACAACCAGACCATCCATGCCTACCCGTCTGGCGGCGGATCGTACATTGTGGCGCGCAGTAATCTAGGAACAGTGCCGGGTCTGGTTGCCGCCGGGGCGTTGTTGATCGACTATGTTTTGACTGCGGCCGTGAGCCTGACGGCGGGAATGGACGCGATTGCCTCGGCATTTCCAGCCCTTTGGCCTCACCGCATGATCTTGGCCGTAATTATCCTTGTCTTCATCACGCTTGCCAACTTGCGGGGGCTGAAAGAAACCGGTACGCTTATGTCTGTTCCGGTCTATTTATTCCTATTCACTTACCTGCCCATGCTGGCTTATGGATTGATTCGTCTGGCAATTGATGGACCATCCGCTCCGGTGGAGGTACCTCCAGCAACGGGAAGCATTACCACATTTTTGATCCTGCATACCTTCGCTACCGGATGCACTGACCTGACCGGCATTGAAGCCATCAGCAATGGCGTACCCGCTTTCAAGCCTCCAGAATCGAAGAACGCCGGGAAGACCTTGATCGTCATGGGCTTCTTGATGGGCGCTTTATTTTTAGGCAGTATTGGGCTGACACAATATCTTGGCATCGTTGCCGCGCCGCAGGAAACAATCCTTTCGGCGCTGGCACGGCATTTGTTGGGCACGGGGCCTCTCTATTTTGTCATCCAGACTTCAACCATGCTGATCCTGGCAGTGGCGGCCAACACCAGTTTTGCCGACTTTCCCCGCGTGTCCGCTATTCTCGCCAAGGATGGCTTCCTGCCAAGGCAGTTCACCGGCTTGGGCGACCGCCTGGTATTCGCGAACGGTATCATCATACTTGCAGTGGCAACAGCGCTTCTGATTGTCGGTTTTCATGGAGACATGCACTCATTAATTCCCCTGTTTGCAGTAGGTGCATTCCTGGCATTCAGTCTATCGCAAGCAGGGATGGTAATTCACTGGTGGCGGGAACGAGGCAGGGGTTGGGTATTTAAATCTGTTGCCAATGGACTCGGCGCGCTGGCAACCATAATGACGCTAATCGTGGTCGGTTATAGTAAGTTCCTGGAAGGGGCCTGGATCACGATCATCCTTATCCCGGTGATTGTGCTCGTTTTCTTTCGTATCCGCGCACATTATCGTCAGGTGGCGAGCGAACTTTCCATGCACGGATTACCGCCCTCGCTCAAGCCTCTGCCTTCACCGCGCCTCATCATCCCCATCTCTGGCGTCCATCGCGGCATCGTGGACGCGGTGGATTATGCGCGCTCCATTTCCAGCGATGTGACCGCTGTCTACGTGGAACTGGAAGAGGGGGAGGCGGAAGCGGTCCGCGAAAAATGGAATCGCTGGTGGCCCGATATCCCACTGGAGGTAATCTCGTCGCCTTATCGTTCCATCATCCAGCCTTTGTTGGATTTCCTCGACGCGACGGACCTCGAGCATCAGGATGGACAATT
>JAKANW010000623.1:946-3232 GCA_021823555.1 Chloroflexota bacterium | reverse complement strand
TCCGCCCGATCCCGTCTATTGGATACAGCCTGGGCGTTGTCGTCCCCGTCAGCGAAACGCAGAGCGAACTGCTCGACACCCAGACGAAACTGGCAAACGAGACCCGCAGCACGCTGATCAACCTGCTGATCACCATGCTCATCCTGCTGGCAGTGTCTCTGCTGGTTTCACGCTTGATGGGCAACGCGCTCGCGAGACCACTCACCGAACTGACCAACACCGCCACCCGCCTCGCCGAGGGAGACCTGAGCGCAGAAGCCCATTCCCAAACCCAGGACGAAGTCGGCGTGCTCGCCAACGCCTTCAACGTGATGACCTCCCGCCTGCGCGACCTGATCGCCTCGCTGGAACAACGCGTATCCGAGCGTACCGCCGACCTGGAACAAGCCACCCTGCAAAGCAAAAAACGCGCCAACGAATTACAGATCATCAGCGAAGTGGCGCGCGCCATCTCCACCGAAGTCGACTTCGAGAAACTGCTGACCCTCGTCACCAAAACGATGAGCGAGCGGTTCGGCTTCTACCATGTGGGCGTCTTCCTGCTCGACCACCTCAACAAAAACGCCGTCCTACGCGCCGCCAACAGTCCCGGCGGAAAACGCATGATGCAACGCGGCCACAAACTTTCCATCGGACAGGTCGGCATCGTGGGCCACGTAGCCGCCAGCGGAGAGGCCCGCATCGCCCTCGACGTGGGCGAGGACGCGACCTACTTCAACAACCCCGACCTGCCAGAAACGCGCTCCGAAATCGCCCTGCCCCTCAGCCTGCGGGGCCGCATCATCGGCATCCTGGACGTGCAAAGCACCCAGTCTGGCGCCTTCACCTCGGCCGACGTGGAAACCCTGAGCGTCCTGGCCGACCAGGTAGCCATTGCCATCGAAAACGCCCGTCTGCTGGCAGAATCACAACAGGCGCTGGCCGAATCGCGGGCGCTGTACGGCGAATATGTGCGACAAACCTGGGAACGCAAAACCGCGCAGAACGCCCTCGGATACCACCTCGCCTCCGGCGTGGGCCGCACAGTGGAACAACCGGTGGAATGGGAAGAAGTGCAGACCGCGCTCAAGACCGGGCGTCCCGCCGTTTCAGATGAAAAGAAGGCAATCTCGGCAATTGCCGTCCCCATCCGACTACAAAACCAGATTATCGGCGTCCTCGATATTCGCTCACCAGAAGCCGGTCGGGGCTGGACCTCGGACGAGGTCGCCGTGATCGAATCCGTCGCCGAACGCCTGGCGCTGGCGCTTGAAAACGCCCGCCTCTTCGAAGAGGCCTCCGGGCGAGCGGCGCGCGAACACGCCGTCGCCGAGATCACTTCCAAGATACGGGAGACCAACGACCCGCAGGTCATGATCCGCACCGCCATCGAGGAACTTCAACGCGTCCTGAACGTCAGCCGCGTCGAGATCATCCCGCAAGTTGTTTCCGCGCACATGCCCGGCCGAGAAAGCGGCGGCTAGGCCCACCTGGAGCAAATCCCATGACTTACACAATTGCCATTTCAAACGAAAAAGGCGGCGTCGCTAAAACCACCACCACCTTATCGCTCGGGGGCGCGCTGGCCGAACTGGGGCACAATGTGCTGTTGATCGACATGGACCCGCAGGCCAACCTGACCCTTGCGCTCGGCTTCGAACCCGCAGAGGCTTCGAAGACTTCGGCCAATGTATTAATCGAATCCGCGCCGCTCCAGACGGCGATCCGCAAAACCGATTTCGAGCGTCTGTACCTGGTGCCATGCAATGCACGCATCGAAAGCGCCGAGCAATTCCTACCGGTGCGCACCAACTACCTGACCACCCTGCGTTCTGCGCTGGAGGCCGTCAGCGACCTGTCTTACGAATACATCCTGTTGGATTGCCCGCCCGCCCTGGGCGCCATCACGCTCAATGCGCTGGCGGCCTCGGACCTGTTGCTGATTCCCACGCAGGCGGAATATTTCTCGGCCTACGCCCTGCGCAACATGATGACGGTCATCCGCCGCATCCGCAAGGACGCCAATCCGAATCTGGCCTACCGCATCCTGGTCACGCTATTGGACCGCCGCAACCGCACGCACCGCAGTATTTATGATCAATTGGTCTCCACATTCGGCGAAGGCATTTTCGAAACCGTTATCGAATTGGACACCAAACTGCGTGAAAGCCCGATTGCCGGGCAACCCATCACCCGCTACATGCCCACCAGCCGCGGTTCTCTGCAATATCGCGTCCTGGCCGAGGAGTTAATCGAGTATGCCAAAGAAACCAACCAGCAAACGGCTTAAGAATATCTTCGAGGGCA
>JAKANW010000623.1:0-936 GCA_021823555.1 Chloroflexota bacterium | reverse complement strand
GCATACAGGACGAGACGGCCGACCCCGCGCAGAAAAGCGAGAAAAAGGCTCCAACCCGTCCTGTCGAAAAGAATCCTGCGGTCCGCGCCTCGCGCCCCAGCCCCACCAAGGTCGCGCCGCGCACCCCGTCGCTCGCGCAAACTGGGACGTTGCCGCCGCAGGAAATCGTCTCCATGTCTCAACGCGGAGGCGTGGATTCGCCTGCCAGCATGTCGCTTGCGTTCCAAATGGACAGTCGCAACTGGGCCACACTTCAGGTGGTGGATGAGAACGCGGCACGCAGTTGGGATTCCAACGATCAGTTGCTGGTCCGCCAGGTGACCGACCAACTTTCGCAGGCGCTGGAAAATGCCCGTCTCTTCCAGGAAACCCGTTCGCGTGCGGAAGAGTTGGCCGTACTTAACGAAATGGGACGCGAACTCACCACCTTGTTCAGCACAGAAGCAATTGCTGAAACCATTTACAAATACGCCAGCCGCCTGATGGATACCACCAACCTGTTCGTCTCCCTGTTTGACGAGGCCAAACAGGAAATCAAACCCATTTTCGTGGTCTCCAACCGGGAGCGGATCAGCCTTCCGTCCCGCAAGACTGGCAAAAGTCTGACCGATCACGTATTGCGCACCCGCCAGCCACTCTTCATCCCCGAAGACATGGCCACCCGCGTCAAAGACCTGGGAATCGAGGCGGCCATTTTTGGGGATAAGCGCATGGCGCAATGTTGGATGGGAACCCCTCTGATCGTGGGCGACACCGTACTGGGTGTGGTGGGACTGCAAAGCACCGAGTCTCCCAACGTATTCACCGAACGCCACCGTGACCTGCTGGTGGCTATCTGCGGACAGGCCGCCATTGCTATCCAAAACGCGCGCCTATTCGCGGAAACCCGTCAACACGCCGACGAACTGAATACCCTCAACGAGTTGACGCGGAGAC
>JAKANW010000622.1 GCA_021823555.1 Chloroflexota bacterium | reverse complement strand
TGTGGGCAGCTTGTATGTTCAATTGCAGAAATTAAAAGACAGCCGCAAGCCAAGAGGTCTCCGGTATCCACTGGTGGCGGTCCTGGTGATGATGGTGATGGCGAAAGTGTGCGGAGAAGACACACCCAGCGGGATAGCCGATTGGGTCAAACATCGCGTAGAACAGTTTACGGAACTTTTGAAGCTGAAACGCAAGAAGATGCCCCATCACAGCACCTATCGGCGAATTGAAGCAGACGTGGTGGATCCAGAAGAACTGGAACAGGTAGTCAGTACCCTGTTGGCGGGCAGGAAATTCTTTGGCAAGCAGGCATTGTTATCCATCGATGGAAAAGTGTTGCGAGGCACGCTGGATGAAGCCCAAAACGGAACGTACCTGCTAGCCGCCTACCTGCCCAAAGAAGGAGTGGTGCTGATGGAAGTGGCGCTCGAGGGGAAAGGCTATGAGATTCCGGGAGCCGCAAAACTGCTGAAAATGGTGGATTTGCGCGAAAAAGTGGTTATGGGAGACGCCCTGCATACCCAAAGAGCGGTCTCGATCCAAATTGTTGAAGCTGGTGGCGATTACATCTGGTTTGCCAAAGGCAACCAACCGCAATTGGAAGAAGATATTCACCTGTGGTTTGAACCCGAGCCAGAGCCCCTGCCGGGACAGGGACGACTGTCAAAAGATTTCGAGACCGTCAAAGAAACCAGCAAAGGGCACGGCAGACTGGAAGAACGGACGCTTACCGTTAGTAGCCAATTGAATGACTTCTTGAACTGGCCCTATCTACAACAAGTGTTCCGACTGGAACGACGCTTCCTCTTCACGAAAACTGGCGAAATTCAAGAGCAGGTTGTTTATGGCATTACCAGTCTGTCACGCGAGGCAATCATGCCAATTGACCTGCTCAAAAAAATCCGCGTCCTCCGGCCAGACTTTGTCTTCACCTGTGACCCTTGGCTGACCTACGAAGCGCATCACGACCACATCCAAACGGGACGCGCCGCGGCGGAGGCAGTGCAGTTTGCCGGTTTACTCAAGATTTCCTCCTCCGATCCAGCGGTGGATGCGGCATACACCGGTCATTCTATCGACGGTGTTGGCTTCTACTACACCCGCGAACCCAACCAGATTGTGGACATCACCTCCACCTGGGAGGCCAAAGTCGCCGCCATTCGCAGTTACGTCACACAGATTCCGCCCGAGGACGCGGATCAGATCGTGATGGCGCTCCAGTTCAAGTCCGCGCAAATCTGCGAGGGCAGGGACTTCCAACTCGGCGAGCCGTTCAAAGTTTTGAATCCGCGCGCCTTGCATTGTGGAATCTAAAAGGTGGGTGGTGACGTCACTCATCACTCGCCACTCGTCACACTGAAGGATAATCCATGACTCCCAATCCATTACTCAAAAAGTTAGGCTACTCCGACACTGACCGTCTCGTCATCCTCCACACCGATGACATCGGCATGTGCTACGCATCCATCCAAGCCTACAAAGATTTGTGGGAATTCGGCACGATCTCCTCGGGCGCGGTAATGACACCCTGCCCGTGGTTCCCGGCGGTGGCCGAGATGTGCCGTGCCAACCCACAGATGGACATGGGCGTCCACGCCACGCTCAACAGCGAGTGGGACGCGTACCGCTGGAGTCCGCTCTCCACACGCGACCCGGACAGTGGTCTGATCGACGCGGAGGGCTACTTCCACCACTGGCAAGACGCGGTCTACGCCAACGCCAAACCGGAGGCGGTCGCGGCGGAGGTCAACGCGCAGGTCGAGCGGGCGCTGGCCGCGGGCATCGACATCACCCACGTGGACTCGCACATGGGCACGATCATCCATCCCAACTTTGTGCAATCCTATTTGCAGGCGGGCATGAGCCGCTTGCTGCCCAACATGCTGCCGCGCGCCAGCGCGCTGGGTTTCGACATGATGGGCATCGACGCGCCCACGCTGACAACGTACGCGCCGATCTTGGCCCAGCTCGAAGCGCAGGGCGTCCCCATGCTCGACGGTCTCTTCTCCATGCCGCTCGAACACGACCACGACCACATCGGCGTGGCAAAGAAAATCTTGAGCGAAGTGCCGGCTGGCATCACGCACTTTCTGTTCCATCCGTCCATCGACACGCCCGAACTGCGCGCCATCTGCCCCGACTGGAAAGCGCGCGTGGCAAACTACCACGCCTTCATGAGCGACGAACTGAAATCGTTCATCCAAGACTCTGGCATCCACCTCATCGGCTACCGTGCCATTCGCGACACGATGAGGAAAGCGTAACCTTTACGGCGGATGGATTTCAAACCGCCGCGCAAAACAGAACCCGATGGAGTTGACATGACCGCAACAACAGCAACCACCGAATTCCAAACCAGCACGAAAACGCGCATGATGTATTCGCTCATCAGCCTGGGCGTGGCGACGATCTCCGAAGCCGTGGCGGGTGTGATCGCCTTCTACATCGTGGATGTGAAGAACCTGCCCGTCACGTGGTATTCCACGTTTTGGTTTTTCTACACCATCTACAACGCGGCCAACAACCCGGTACTCGGATTCATGTCTGACCGCACGCGCTCGCGCTGGGGACGCCGCCTGCCGTACATTTTGTTCACCGGCCTGCCCTACGCGGTGACCTTCGCTCTGCTTTTCACCGCACCCTTCGACGGCAAGGACAACCCGGTAGCACTACTAGTGTACTTCGGCGCCTGCATCGTCATCTGGGAAGGTCTATACACTGCGCTCGCCACCGGCTACTACGGCTTGCTCCCCGAAATGTTCGGCAACTACAAAGAGCGCACCGACGTGGCCGCCAAGATGAACATCTTCCAGACCGTGGCGCTGGTCATCGGCGCGGCGCTGCCGCCCATGCTGGCGAACCTGCTGGGCTGGTCGGGGATGGGAATCCTGCTGGCGGTCATTTCGGTGATCGCCATCTATGTCGGCTATCCGGCACTGTTCGAACGCGCCGACCTCAAAACGGATACCAGTTTCCCGCTCGGCGACGCGCTCAAAGCGACGTTCTACAATCGCAGTTACCTCACCGCCGCGGGCGCGCAGATGATGCGCTTCGTCGCCACCGGCACACTCCAGACCGGCATTCTGTTCTATCTCAAGTACAGCCTGAAAGTGGACACCAGCCTGACCACCGTCATTCTCGGCATCGCGTTTGTCGTCGCCATGTTCTCGCTCTATCCGTGGCGCAACTGGGTGGCGAACAAACTCGACTCACGCCGCACGCTGATGATCGCC
>JAKANW010000621.1 GCA_021823555.1 Chloroflexota bacterium | reverse complement strand
GAGAAGCGTTTGCGGAATTCGACAATGAAATCGGGAGAGAGCATATCACCTCAAACGAAAACTCATTGGCGGTGATTGTACTCGAAGAACCGAGATCGAGATTTTTAAAGGGCAAGGCAGAGAGTTCCTCCGGTCTCACACATTTGTAAGGCCCGACAAAGTGCAGACAGGAATTGGAGTGCTATACTGGCGATACTCCATATTACCGATGGGAAAGGCAGCGTATGCAGCGCGAAATTTTTATTCATCATCAATACGAAAATATACTAAAGCGGGAGCTGGAAACGCCAGAGCCATTTAAGGAATTTTTACAAGATCGCAGACAAACACTAATGGGACTGATTCGGAATGCTCCTCCTTCCGCGTCAGACACAGAGTTTCACGAATGGAAGGCGCGCACCTACCCGGTGTTATCCATCCTCGCTCCGGTGATGACCACCAATGAAGGCAAAATCGAATTTCCCGGCGACCCGATGTGCCTCTACACTGCGCTCAGCTATGCGGTGGAACAAGTTGTTCGGACGCGCCACATGGGAATTTGCGAGAGCGCGCCCTACAACGATCTTTGCCCACAGTGGGGCGAACTGCCATCCAATGAGTACCGCGCTTCGGCCAACTCCAACGGCATTCGGCAATATGAAGGCGACCTGCTCAACACCGACCAAACCATCTTCGACCCGCGCGTTTGGAACGCGAAGGTGCGCGATTATTTTGTGAAAAATGTTTTGCTGGTCATGCGGCCCAAAGTGGTACTGATCAGTTCGGTCTCACCGGCGCACCGCTACGCCATCGACATCGCCCGCACCGTGCGCGCCACCCTGCCCGGTTGCCTGATCGTACTCGGCGGGCGTCACACCGATGAAACGCTTCATTACGACCGCCTCGCCCAACGCCTCGTTATTGAGCCGAGCAGTACGCTGGCGAAAATCCTGGACGGTTCCATCGAACCGGTCTTCGACTTTTTGGTTTCGGGCGACGGCTACTACGCCCTCGACCTGCTGTTGAAAGTCATCTCGCTTTCGATGGACATCGAGACCAAAACCACGACGAAGGAACGTGTGTTGGAAAGCCTGACCAACCTCGCCTCCCTCTTTGACCCCATGCCGGGTCACGCCGTCATTGTGGGAATCGGCCCGCAAACAGTCCACGCCTGGCCGCTCTTTTCGGGGATCAAGCTGAACCTGGCGGCGCTCCCCGCGCCTTATGCTGCGTTCGCCATTCGAGCTTACTTCCCCATCTTTCAACGAGACGGACAGATCCAGCGCACGGCGCATTTCATGGTGACCAATTCCTGCACCTTCCATTGTTACTTCTGTTCCGAAGGCTCCACCGTGGTGGGCGGATTCATCTCCTTCCACGGCAATGAGATTGAGAAGGCATTGGCACGCGTGGTGGAATATGTGGGCTACGGAGCGGAGGCCATCTTCTTCGACGATTCCGTGTTTTGGGGAGGCAACATCGGCGCGGTGATCAACTTTTCGCGCGAATTGGGGCGCATCCGCCGGTTGGCCGCGGCCAGCGCGACACGGATGATCCAGCTCTATGGTCGCGAGATCGAAGCGCAGCGGCTGGCGAACCTGCAATGGGGCGCACAATTCACCGTTGACCTGCTGGCCTCCCGTCACCGGCCCGACGAAGCCATCCTCGCGTTAACAGAGATGCAAAAGGCGGGCTGTGTCTACATCTACATTGGCATCGAAAGCATGGCCGCTCCGGTGATCGAGCATGTGCATAAAAATATCAACCGCGCCAAGGCCTGGGAGGAGCGCGTCCGCGCTGCGCTGGGGATGGCGCGCATGGCTGGCATCTCGGTCGGGTCGTCAGTGTTGTTCGGCCTGGACGGAGAGACGCGCGACACCATCGAGGAGACGATCTCCAAAGTGGAGGAACTGCTGGCCGAAGATTTACTCTCGATTGCCAGCCCAAACATCCTGACCTATCATCCCAACACGGAGATTACCGCCAAGCATGGCGTGAAAGACAAAATCGATTATCACTCACTGGGTTTGGAAAATCGTCCACCCTACGTTTATTTCGAAGAGGCATTCCCAGCGGTCGTTTCGAAAAACTTAAGTGAAGAACAGGTTTGGTTCATCCACCAACAGACGCAGGAGCGCTGGGGAACCAAGCGCAACACCAACCCAATGCCGGAGGTATTCCTGCCGGAGAAAGTCGATGAATGAACTCACGGCGTTTAACGCGGATAAACAGCAATGACCACCGGCAAATAATTGTAGGCGGGAATTTCTTCGCGGGGTTCGGAGAGCAGCAATCCGCTCGACAGGCCGCCATCCAAATTGAGCGCCGTATCCAAATTCAAATCTGAGGATGACAGATACGCGCTCAATTGATATAACGTGAAATAGCCCTGATTGGCGATCATGAAGAGGATGTGGCCGCTGCGATCCTGTGCGACCACGGTCCGTCGGGCCTGCTGATAATCTTCCTTTTCTGGCGGAAAACCAATTTGCCCCCCCGGCTTAACCAACATGGGAAAGGATTGCAGCCCAGCCAGCAAATACTCGCCGGGCTGATATGGCTGCTGCAAAAGCCAGCGTACTTCCGGCCCGTCCGCAGTGACCGCGAACATCCCGCCATAGCCAAAGTAGCTGGTTCCCATTGCTTTCCCATTCACAATCGTCAAACCGTTCGGAATATACTTTCCATTCTCCTCGCGGAAATACCCGCCATTAACCAGGATCAGCGCATCGGTTTCCAATTCCCAATTTTCGAGCAGCTTCCCATTCGGGTCGTAGGCAACATCAAAACGAAAATCAGAGGGATTCAATCGCAGGATATACAGCGACTCGACCCAGGCATTCTGTGCATCATGGGTGCTGATCACACGTCGCTCCAACCCGGGACGCAAAGCCTGCCAACCCGTATCGAGGCTGTGCAACAGGGTTGGGATGGGATTCGTTTCTTGGGTAAATGCCTGCTGCGGTGTCTCTGTGCGAGTCTGCATTGGCTGGGCGAACGTTGCTGGGCTGGAGGTCGGCCCGCAGCCCGACAAGCTGCTTATCACCAGCAACAAATAAGCAATAACAATCCACCGCATGAATCGAGTATTCACGCCAACAGCGCGCGAATTTCATCCGCCCGCGCTTGAATAGTCTGCGCCATTTTGTCACACAGTGCGGGGAGTTCGTCCATGCCGAGCATGACAGATTCTGCTTTAGCCAACGCGGTATAGACTTTGCAATTCAGCCGCTGTGACTTGTTGACACCAACCCAAGGC
>JAKANW010000620.1 GCA_021823555.1 Chloroflexota bacterium | reverse complement strand
CGTCCCACAAAACAAATGAATCGCCCCCATGTTTTCATCAATGTGGCCGTTACCGCGGATGGCAAGATGGACACCTTCGAGCGCAAAGGCTCGGCCATTTCTTCGCCGCAGGATAAAGCGCGCGTGGACCGCCTGCGCGCCGAATCCGACGCGGTCATGGTCGGCGGGAAAACGCTGCTCGACGAAGATCCCCAACTGACGGTCAAAAGTGAAGCGCTGCGCGCCGAGCGCGTCGGGCGTGGACTTCAACCGAATCCCGTTAAAGTAGGCGTGGTCACGTGCGCCAACCTGAAACTCAACTCGGCATTCCTCACCGCAGGCTCGACGCGGATCGTAATATTTACCACCAGGCAGACATCTAATGTCCAAGTCAATGCCCTGCGCGAGCGCGGCGCTGAGGTCTTCGTCCAGGACGGCCCGCGCGTTGACCTGGTCAAGGCTCTGCAAATATTGAAAGAGATCGGCGTGGAGCGCCTGATGGTCGAAGGTGGCGGCACGCTCAATTTCGAACTGCTTCAGTTGGGACTGGTGGATGAGGTTAAAATCTACGTAGCGCCGATGGTCTTCGGCGGAGAGTCCGCTCCCACGGCCGCGGCCGGCCAGGGCCTGGAGAGAAGCGAAGCCATCCACCTTCGGCTGGAGAAAGTCGAAGGGTGGGAGGACGGCGGGGTGGTGCTGGAATATTCGATTGAGAGGTCAAAATGACTACAACCATGCACGAACAATTCGATCTGCTGTTGGGGGCAGATCCGCAGCATAAGTGTGAAGGAGTGGGCAGGGACAAGGTCTGTGTCCGCCTGGTGGCGATGGCCGAACTTCCGACGCGCTTCGGCGATTTCCACATCGTTGCCTTCGAGAACAACCGCGACGGCAAGGAGCACGTCGCCATTACCAAAGGGAACGTGATCGGCGCGGCCAACGTGCCTGTGCGCCTGCACTCCGAATGCCTGACGGGCGACGCAATCGGCTCCCTGCGCTGCGACTGCCGCGACCAACTGGAGGCCGCCCTCAGGATGATCGGCAAGATGGATAAAGGCATCCTGCTTTACCTGCGACAGGAGGGCCGTGGCATCGGCCTGATCAACAAGATACGCGCCTACAGTTTGCAGGATCAGGGCCTCGATACCGTGCAGGCCAACCTGGCGCTCGGCTTCCGCGATGATGAACGCGATTACGCCGTGGCCGCCCACATGCTCATGTCGCTCAAAGTTGGTTCCATCAGGCTCATCACCAACAACCCAAAGAAGATCCAGCAACTCACCGATTATGGCATCACGGTCAATGACCGCATCCCGCACATTATGCAGCCCAATGAATACAACCGTTTCTACCTCGAAACCAAAGCCTCCAAGTCGGGGCACCTGATCGACCTCAAGGGCTACGAGCATTTGGAGGAGCAGAGCGACAGCCCGATCCTGGATGGCATGACGCCTTTGCCTTTCAGCGGGTGATACGATGAATGACCGCGTCGTCGTCATCGCCGGCGCGACGGAAGTTCGCGAACAAGGCATCACAGCCAATATCATTCAGGTCAAATCCATTGAAGACAAGGCGCTGGCAAGGGAGCGTCTCCCACGAGATCGTCGCCGCCATGCTGTATCTGTGCTCGGAGGAAACCTCAAAGATCAGCGGAGCAAGAATCCCGCTGTACTGATAAAATCACCGCCAGCCTCAACGACTGGCGGTCTTGATTCGGATGCCTTTTCTTGCCATTCTCCTGCTTTTTCTCGCCGCTTTTCTTCACACCGCCTGGAATCTGCTCCTGAAAGGCGCAAAGGAAAAACAAATCACCACCTGGTGGTCAGTACTGATCGGCTCGAGCCTCTTTCTGCCTGCCTTGCTTTTTACCGGTCTGCCCGACCGCTCCACCTGGGGGCTTCTGGTCCTGAGCACGACGATTGAAATTGGATATTACATCCTGCTTTCGATGGCGTACAAGGATGGCGATTTCTCACTGGTCTATCCCATCGCGAGAGGGGCCGCGCCTGGGTTGATCGCCGTCTGGTCGGTGCTGTTCCTGCATGAGACCTTGACCCAGGGCGGCGTGGCCGGATTGTTGATCATCACTATGGGCCTGCTTGTGGTGGGAGGGGCCAATGCCATTGCGCGGAGCCGTGCTTCAGTCGCGTCCACTCCCCCGCGCGGCATGGTTCTTGCTTTGCTTTTGGCCTTGTTGATCTCCATATACTCCATCATTGACGGCGCAGCAGTTAAGAGAACATCGCCCCTGCCGTATGCCACCCTGATCTTTTTCCTTGCCCCCGCCATAATGACCCCGCTGGTGATCGGCCATTATGGGTGGCCGACCCTGCAGCAGGAATTTAAACTGGATCGCTGGCGCATGATCGGAATTGGAATTTTGGTTGTAACTGCGTATTTGCTGGCGTTGATCGCTTATTCCTTTTCGCCAATTAGCTATGCAGGCTCGATCCGCGAGGTGAGTGTGGTCATCGGGGCGTTTACAGGTTGGAAATTGCTGGGCGAGAAACTGGGACCGATGCGCGTGATCGGTGCGGCGATCATCTTTGCGGGAATTCTGGTGATCGCGGTGTATGGATAATCCTTTATCCTGAACGAAGCCGTTGGTCGAGCAGTGTTCTTTGTGTATCGAAACCAAACGCAGGCGAAGGATGAAATCATCGAGACAAGAAAACAGGTACTCAATGGCAGATCAAATTTTCCCTGAACCGACAGTGGGCGTTTTCATCTTCAACGCAAAGGGCGAGTTGCTTTTGTTGCAAAGTCACAAATGGCCGGGCAGGTACGTCGTCCCTGGCAGGCACGTAGAGTTGGGCGAGACTATCGAACAGACGGCGCTGCGCGAGGCAAAGGAAGAAACGGGTCTCGATGTTCACGACCTTGAATTTATATGCTTTCAGGAGTTTATCTACGACCCCGCCTTCTGGAAGCCGCGCCACTTTATCTTCTTCGACTATGCTGCCAAAACGGATTCACTCGATGTGCAGTTGAACGATGAAGCCGAGAGCTATCAATGGTTCAGGCTGGAGGAGGCCTTGAACCTGCCGATTGATTCTTACACCCGCGTCTCGATTGAAAAATATCTGGAGATGCACCGGTGAAGGTTTACTTTGTTCGCCATGGAGGAAAGCCTCGCCAACACTGTGCACATCGTTTTTACCGCGTTCTGCCGCAGTCACTGACGGGGAAAGGGCGGCGCAGGCCTTGCAGGTGTTAGCGAATACCGCTTTCGAAGGTCACGGTCAGTTGCGTGAATTTGCCT
>JAKANW010000619.1 GCA_021823555.1 Chloroflexota bacterium | reverse complement strand
GTTGAGAACTGCGCTTTTTAGAAGGCAGGAAGCGCAATTCTCAACCGTGGATATGATATAATGCCGCTATCTCAACAGGAGTGATTGCATGATTATTTCTCTGTAACCTATCAGTGTTTTCGGGTAACCCCAACGGATTGCGGCCGAGGGCTTGCCCTCGGTTTTTGTTTTTAAGTTACGGAGAAATTATGCTCAGCATTCACCACCTCGATAAAAGTTACGGCATCCAACCGATTCTAAAAGACATCACTTTCAATATCAGCGCAGGCGAACGCGTGGGACTGATCGGTCCCAATGGCTGCGGCAAGACCACTCTCATGCGCATCCTCGCTGGATTGGAACGGCCCGACTCAGGGACAGTCGCTGCGACGCGGCCCAACCTGCGCATCGGCTACCTCGCCCAGGGCATGGACCTTGCCCCTGGGCAAACGCTTCAGACGGCCCTCGGGCTGGATCCTGTTTCCCAAAGCGACCCGGCCCGCGACCTGGAATCCCTCGCCGCGGCGCTTTCTGCCAACCCAAGCGATTCGGCCCTCCAAACGCGTTATGACCAGGTTCTACTTCAGCTTTCCACCTTCCACATACAACCGGAGACGATCCTCGGCCCGCTCGGCCTCGCCCACCTGCCTCTCGACACGCCCGTCCAGCACATCAGCGGCGGCCAGAAGACGCGCCTTATGCTGGTGCGCATCCTGCTGCAAGAGCCGAACCTGCTCCTGTTCGACGAACCCACCAACCACCTCGACATCGAAATGCTCGAATGGCTGGAAGAGTGGCTGGCGCGTTTCTCTGGCGCGGCGCTGATCGTCTCGCACGACCGCACCTTCCTCGACAACACCGTCACCACCATCCTCGAACTGGACGCGCGGACTCACACCCTGCGCGCCTACGACGGTAACTACAGCGACTACGCCCGCGCCAAACTCCGCGAACTGGAACAGCAGGAACAAGCCTATCAGGACCAGCAGGACGAACTCGCACAACTGCGCCGCGCCGCCGCCCACATCCGTGGACTGGCGAAAATGCGCAAAGGCGGCAAAGCCGACCCGCAAAACACAGACGGTTTCTCGGTCGGTTTCTTCGGCAACCGCGCCACCAAAAACGTGGTCCGACGCGCCAAGAATATTGAAGCGCGTATCGAACACATCCTGACCGAGGAACGCGTCGAACGTCCGCGCGGCAGTTACAAACTCAAGCTCAACTTCGGCGCGCTGGAGCATCAATCCAAGGACGTGCTGGTGACTGAGTCGCTTTCTATTGGCTACGCGCCAGATGAAGTTTTACTAGAAAATCTCAACCTAAGCATCCGCGCCAGTCAACGCATCGTGCTGACCGGTCCCAACGGTGCAGGCAAGACTTCGTTCATCCGCACCATCGCGGACAAAATCCCCCCGCTGGCAGGCAGCTTCCGCCTCGGCGGCTCGGTCAAACTTGGCTACATGGCTCAAGAGCAGGAATTACTCGACCCCAACCTGAACGCGGTGCAGACCATCCAGAAAGTTTCACCCACGAACGAGATGGATACGCGCAATTACCTGCACTTCTTCCTCTTTAGCGGGGACGATCCGCTGCGCCCCACGCGGGAACTTTCGTTCGGCGAGCGCGCCCGTCTGCAACTGGCCGCGTTGGTCGCGCAGGGCTGCACCTTCCTGATCCTCGACGAACCCATCAACCACCTCGACATTCCGTCGCGCGAGCGGTTCGAGGAGGCGTTGGAAAACTTCCAGGGCGCAATCTTGGCCGTGGTGCATGACCGCAGTTTCATCCAGCGCTTCGCTTCGGAGGTGTGGTATGCCAACGAGGGAAGAATCAAAGTAATGTGATCCATGTCTACCAAAAAGAAACCAGGCTCCGATTCGAAACCTGGTTTCTTTTTATCCTTGGATGCGGACGGCCACGAGCGTGACATCGTCATCCTGAGGCGAGCCGCGTTGGTAGCCGCGCAGGGTGCCGAGCATCCGGTCGCAGACATCCTGGGCGGGCAGCCCCACCATTTGCCCAAAATACTGTTTGATGCGCGCCAGCCCAAAATCCACGCCGAGTGGGTCGCGGCAATCGGTCATACCGTCGGTGAACATCAGCATGGTGGAACCGGGTTCGAGCTGGATCTTACCCTCGTCGAGGGTAATGTCCTCCCAAAGTCCAAGAGCCATGCCGGGGGTGTGTGGGATGCGGGTCACTTCGCCGGTTGGAGAAAGCAGCAGTGGAGGTTCGTGTCCGGCGCGCGCGTAGGCGAACTCCCAAGTTTTTAAGTTGAGCACACCGTAGAGCACGGTCACGAATTGGGTGGATTTTTCGAGCCGGGTAATGTGGCTGTTGACAACTTGCAAAAGCTGGCCCGGGTCGGCGTTAGTGTCCGACTCGGCCATGATCAAGGCATGGGTTCGCGCCATAAAAATGGCCGACGGGACGCCCTTATCGGCTACATCGCCGATGACCACCGCAACCTGGTCCTCGCTCAGGGGAAACACATCATAGAAGTCACCGCCCACCTGACGGGCCGGGTCAATGATCGCGCCAAAGTCAACGCCGGGAGGCGCGGGCAGACGGTCGGGCAGGATACTGAGCTGAATCTCCGCTGCGACCTTCAACTCGCGCTCCATGCGTTCTTTCTCGATGAGTTGTTCCTGCGCGGCCTTTAGCTCATCGTAGGCCTTTTGCAGTTGACGGTTCTTTTCGGTCAGGTCGCGGAACGTGGCGGTGTTGGTCGCGTCCAAGCGCTGGCTTGTGACGCGTACCATGGAATAGGCCAGCAACGGAAAACGTTTGAGCAATTCATCGAACTCGACACGGGTCATAACGAGCAAAGTGGATGGGGTGCGGGCACGAAGGGTAGCCGTCCGCTGACCGCCCGGCATGATCAAAGCCATATCCCCAAAATACTCGCCTTGGCGGACAATGTTGAGCAGGAGTTCGTCGGCTGTTCCCGCGGCACGCAGCACTTCCAACTCGCCATATGCGATCACGTAGAAATGCTCACCGACCTCGCCTTCGCGGAACAGGATTTCCCCCGGTCTTAGTTCAACGACCTTCAACGCGCTGACCAGACGATTAAGCTCTTCCTCTGGCAGGTCTGAAAACAAAGGGATGCGGGCAAGCAGATTGGTCATAAAGACTCCAGGAACACACTGTTAATTACTGAGGTTACGCACCCTCATCCCCAGCCCTTCCCCCGAAAGGGGAAGAGAGTCCCTTCTCCCTTCGGGAGAGGGTTAGGGTGAGGGAAAATACGAGCTTTCGAG
>JAKANW010000618.1 GCA_021823555.1 Chloroflexota bacterium | reverse complement strand
AGCCACGGTTCATCCCCGCGTGCGCGGGGAACGGTTCGTGGCCACGCTGTCCAACCACTCAGATCCCGATACAGCCGCGTGTGGGAGGGGAACGGATCTCGGTGGCGGCCGAAACATCAAAAAACATGATGGCATAGTTTTGCGGAAAGGCCACCCGGTCAATGGTACTTGTGACCAGAAAAGTGACGATCACGCCCGTCACGCCAAAGATGAACCAGCGGCGGCTCATCAGCGCGTAACGACCTTCCGGGCCGGCAACCTCGTTCATTACCACCGAAAACGCCACAGCCAGCGCGGTCTGCGGGAAGGTGGCCAGCGCCCAAATAACCAGCGTGCCGGCCACCGCGTTCTGCGCCGGCAAAACCAGCGCGGCGATTCCGGTCAATGTGTAACAAGCAATGACCAGCAGGCGCGTCAGGCTGTACCACGGAATGATGTCTTTGCGCGTTTGCAGGAAACGCCCGGTCAGGATGGCCAGCAACAGCCCGGTGACGCCGGGCATGGAGGAAAGCAAGCCAACTTGAAAGTTACTTGCGCCGAGGCGCGTTAGGAAGACGGGCAAATACGGTGCGGCCACAGTGGCAATGCTGACGCCGATGCCGTCAATCTGTACGTTGCGAAAATTACGTTTTTGAGCTTCAGGGGATAGTTGTGAAGTTGAAATTTCCATATAACGGGCAGGATTATACGACCAACGCCCCAAAACGCGCCTTGCATGAACGAAAAGAGAAAGCCTGCGCGCATAAAAAAGCTGCGAGCGGCAATGCCGCTCGCAGCCAATGGTCCATGAAAAATTTTTACGGCGCAGTCCCGGTCCAACTGCCGCGGCCGGAACACATGTCAAACCTGGTCAAGCAGGGAGCGCCATTGTTGCCAACCGTAATATCATGGAAGGTGATGTTGTTGGCATATACGTAACTGGCATTGACCAACGCGCCGGAGACCGCCGCGCGGCCAGCCCACATCGGTGAACTCAGGCTTGTGCCGCCAACTTGGTACCAGCCCACGCCGCCATTGTATTTGGAGCTGTCATACACCGCCGCACCAGAATTCGGGTCGGCGTCCAACGAAACATCTGGGGTGGCGCGCTTGCCCGCACAATTGACCTGGGCATAGCTGCCAAAAGCAGATTGCGCTGGATTGGCCGTCTCATATGCGCTGCAACCGCCTCCGCCGCTGGACCAACCAGTTTCGCTGGATACAATACCATTCGAATTGAAGTGCAGGGTTGTGCCACCAACCGAGATCACATTTGGCGACGCGGAGGGATATTCCGCTGGCAGACCCGCATCGCCAGCCGACACGAAGAACGCCACGCCGCTATGGATGAAATGCGAGTCGTACGAAGTCTCGCCAGAGAACTCACTGCCGCCCCAACTGCTGCTCACGTAATTGGCATGCGCGGCCGCGTAGTCTTCCGCCTTCAACAGGCTGGAAAAACTGCTGCTGCTGGCTTCCACCAACAGGATCTTCGCACCTGGAGCAATGGCGTGCGCCCACTCAATGTCCAAGGCGATCTCAAGGCCCCAACCTGCGTTGTAGCGCGGATATTTCGTTCCGCCGCTTTGGTTGACCTTCTTGAAGCAGCCATTGGCAGTGGTGCAAGCGGGTAAACCAAATTGTGCACTGAAAACGTTGAGGTCTTTTTCCGCCGTCGGCAGATTATAGGCGTCCACGATGGCAATCGTTTTGCCAGAACCCGCCGTACTGCTGGTCGGGAAATTATAGGCACTCTTCATCTGAGCCGGAGACAGTCCCACCGGCGACGAACTGGCATCCGGCCAGAATAGGCGGGCATGACAACGCGCATCGCCCGGCGCAGCCGGCCCCGGGCAAACCGGGAAATCGCCGCCGCCTTTTCCCGGATTTTGCGCCGGAGCGGCGTTTGCCACACCGCCGGAGAAAAAGCTCATAACGAATACCAAGACCAGTAAGAGGGAACCGTATTTTTTCATAGACACTACTCCTTTCACGGGTAAACGGGCCAATTTCACGGGCAAACGGGCCAACGACCAAACTATAGCACTATCCCCATTAACACAATTAAACGAGTATTAGGAAAGCCTTATCTCATATTCCCCCATTCTTCTCAGCCAGGAACAACTCCGGCGTAAAATCAGATTATGGGAAACAAACTCTCCCCCTAATTCGTCCTTGCCTAAAGGAGAATTCTATGAAATCGCTCAAATTGATTCTGTCCCTGACCATCGCCGCCTCCACCCTGCTCGCCGCCTGCGGACCATCGCCATCCGCGGACGTCGCGCAATCCAAAGTCCAACGCGACATTAAGCCAGTCGTCCCGGCCAGCGACGCGCAAACCCTTGTACAAGGCAACAACGCCTTCGCCCTCGACCTGTACCACTCGCTTCACTCCGACGACGGCAACCTGGTCTTTTCACCCTTCAGCATTTCCCTGGCTCTGGCCATGACCTACGCCGGTGCGCGCGGCAACACCGAAACGCAGATGGCGCAAGCCCTGCACTTCGACCTGCCACAAGCCCAACTGCATCCCGCCTTCAACGCGCTCGACCTGTCTCTGGCGCAGGAAGGTCAAGCCACCACCAAAGACCAGACCCCGCTGCAACTCAACATCGCCAACGGCGTGTGGGCCGAGCAATCCTTCCCCTTCCTGCAAAATTTCCTCGACACCATCGCCCTCAACTATGGTGCGGGCATCCACCAAGCGGATTTCGTCAAACAATATGAGGCCGTCCGCAAAGAGATCAACCAGTGGGTCGAAGACCAAACCAAGAACAAGATCCAAAACCTGCTCGCCCCCGGCACGCTCGACGCCAACACCCGCATGGTGCTGGTCAACGCCATCTACTTCAAAGCCGATTGGCTCAACCCCTTCGACAAAAACTCCACCTCCGACCAGCCCTTCCACCTGCTCGACGGCTCCACCGTCACAACGCCGATGATGTCGCAAGACAACCTCAATGTGCCCTATGCCCAAGGCAACGGCTGTCAAGCCGTGGACCTCCCCTACGCGGGCGAAACCGCATCCATGACGATCATCGTCCCCGATGCGGGCAACTTTGAAGCCTTCGATTCCTCGCTTGACAGTTCGAAACTGGATTCCATCCTCAAAAGTTTGGAACCTACCACACTGAAACTCAACCTCCCCAAATTCTCGTTCACGCGTGACTTTGGGCTGGCCGACCAACTCGCGGCGTTAGGCATGCCCGACGCGTTCAATCCCGACTTGGCCGATTTCTCCGGCATGACCGGCGAACCCGACCTCTT
>JAKANW010000017.1:12923-14524 GCA_021823555.1 Chloroflexota bacterium | reverse complement strand
CATCCGCGAGGTGGCGGTGGAAAAGGCGAAGGCGGGCGCGCTCAAGCATCGTGATGAAGAACGTCCGGTCGCTGTCGAGGAGATCGAGTCGGCATTGAGCGACTTGCGCAAGTTGACCGAAGGCGGCATTGTAGGGGGAAGTGTTGGAGGGTAGAATAGGCGTAGTGACATGGAGCGCCCATGACTTTTGATCCGACCTTTCTGAGTAACTTGTTTCTTGTGTTGACGGCCTTCGGCGGTGCGTTCATCGCTGCCCTGTGGGTTGCTCTTGTTATCTGGACCTATCGCGACATCCGCACACGCGCCCGCGATCCGTTGGTGCAAATCCTCTCGGCGCTGCTGGTGACGGTGCTCAACCTGCCGGGCGTGCTGGTCTATTTGATTCTGCGCCCGCCGCGCACGCTCGAGGAAGAATATCAGCGCACACTGGAAGAGGAAGCCCTGTTGCAGGCGCTGGAGGATTTGCCGCTTTGCCCGGGCTGCGAACGCAGGGTCAAAGACGAATGGCAGGTCTGCCCGAACTGTCATACCAAACTCAAGAAGACTTGTCACAACTGCGGCAAGCTGATGGAACTGCCCTGGAATATCTGTCCGTTTTGCGGGACGCCCGCGCCGGGCGCACGCCGTGAAAGCGTCAGCATGGACGAGGCGTTGAAGAGCCTGCAGATCGAAGAAGACGCCGGCGAAGTCAAGATTGAATAGGCCGGATTTACAAGCGGGGTGGATGCGGAATATCCACCCTGCTTATATTTAAACGGGAAAACATGAAAATCGAAAGACTTACCCTCACCCATCTGCGCATGCCGCTGGTCGCGCCGTTCGAGACTTCCTTTGGCCGCGAGAGCGAGCGCGAATGTATCCTCATCACTCTGCGAGCTGACGGCCTGATTGGTTATGGTGAGTGTGTGGCGGATGCTTCGCCGGGATATTCTTACGAAACCACCGGCACGGCCTGGCATATCCTGAAAGACTTTGTTGCGCCTTTGCTGCTTGGCCAGGACGTGAAAGACGCGGCCGATTTCCAGCGCCGCGTGGATGGCATCCGCGGGCATAACCTGGCCAAGGCAGGCGTCGAAATGGCGTTGTGGGATTTGCTTGGCAAGCGCGAGGGCAAGTCGCTACGCGAGATGTTCGGCGGCGCGCGGAAAAAGGTTGAGGTGGGGGTATCGGTCGGGCTCCAGGAGTCGCCCGAGTCCCTGGTACGAACCGTGACGGACTATGTTGGGGATGGCTATCGCCGCGTCAAGCTCAAGATTAAGCCGGGCCGCGACGTGGGCGACGCCTCCGCAGTCCGCCAAGCATTTCCCGATCTGCGCCTGCAAGTGGATGCCAACTCTGCTTACTCCCTCGAGACCGCACAGGCGCTCAAGCCGCTGGATGATTTCGATTTGTTGCTGATCGAGCAGCCTTTGTTTGAAGATGACATCTGGGATCATCGCAAGCTCCAGGCTCAATTCAAGACGCCGATCTGCCTCGACGAAAGCGTGGTCTCGCTGCGGCATGCGCGCTATGCCCTTGAGATGGAGGCCTGCCGCGTGATCAATATCAAGGCCGGGCGTGTCGGTGGGTTGAGTCAGGGCATCGCCATCCACGACCTGTGC
>JAKANW010000017.1:0-12913 GCA_021823555.1 Chloroflexota bacterium | reverse complement strand
GCAGGGGATTCCCGTCTGGTGCGGCGGGATGTTGGAGACGGGCATCGGCCGCGCTTCCAACCTGGCGCTGGCGTCCCTGCCCGGTTTCATCCTGCCGGGAGACATCTCTGCCTCTGACCGCTATTATGCGCGCGACATCACCCATGAGCGATTCTCGTTGAATTCGGACAGCACGATTGATTTGCCCTCTTCACCCGGTTTGGGCGTTACAATAGACGAGCCTGCATTAAAACAATATTCGCTGGCAGAGCTTACCCTTCCATCCTAATGTAATGAAACCTTTTCTGTGTTCGATCATACTTGCTTTTAGCGTTGTATTTTTCTTCTCATCCAGCCTGCCGGTTTCGGCGAACGCTTATTCCCTATCTTTCTATTCCGCCCACCTGCGTGTGGAAGCGGCCGGGGCCTCAGCCTTATCCGGGCTGTGGATCGCGCCGACCGTGCCGGGCGATTTAAGCGCTGTCACCCAAAACTGGGACCTGCCTCCTGCCGCGGATGCGGCCTCCTCTGCTTTGCACCTAGATCTTGCCTGGCCGCAGACGGCCGCTCCCAATGTATCCACCTGGATTTATGCGCTGGTAGCTCCCTTCCCAACGGTGACGGATGGCGTTTCCTCCTACGAATTGCGTTCGGCCTGGATCGGCTCAATCCCTGGACCCTTTGCCGGGCGGCCGTTATTGATGGAGGCCTCCACCCTGGCCGCGTTGACCGTTTTATGGGGCGCGCCAGCCTCGGGTTCCGTGAGAGTCGTGCCCGCAGACCAGTTGCTCCAAACGGCCTGGAGCGGGATGCCGTCCTGGGCTATCGTTCCTTTCGAGGCGCTCGATCCGCGCTGGAAGGTCCTGGCGATTGATGGAAATTTACCGATCCACAAGGATTTCAACCCGAATGTCTATCCGCTGGCAATCCGGTATTCTCTAACCTGCGCGACCCCTTGCAATGTCTCGCCTCTGCCGTCATTGCCGGAGGGTAATCGCGACGCCTCGAAGATGACGGTCATGATCCTGACCGGCACGACGGCGCTGGTGCGTGATATCGCCTTCACGATGGAGCGCAAAGGCGTGACCTATCCCGGCAGCAGCATCCGTGACTGGCTGCGGGATGCCGATATTCTGCACGTCAGCAACGAGGCCTCGTTCGACCCGAATTGCCCGCCGCCGAATCCGGATGAAAGCCGTTTCTATTGCAGTAATCCAAAATATATCGGCCTGCTGGATGATGTAGGTGTGGATGTGGTGGAGTTGACCGGCAATCACAATATGGACAACGGCGCCTCGTCTGCCCTCTACTCTCTGGATTTGTACAAACAGCATGGCATCAAAACCTATGGCGGCGGCGCGAACCTGGCCGATGCCAGCCGTCCGCTTCTATTGGAAGACCACGGCAATAAATTTGCTTTTATCGGTTGTAATGCCGCCCCGCCGCCCGAAGCCTGGGCCGCCACGAATTCCCCTGGCGCGTACCCCTGTGACTATAATTACATCACGAAAGAGATCCAACAATTGCGCGCACAAGGCTACCTGCCCATTATGACCTTTCAATATAAGGAAGCTTACTCGCCGGTTGCCATGCCCTGGCAGCAGATTGATTTTCGCAACATCGCCAAGGCCGGCGCGGTCATCGTCAGCGGCAGCCAGGCGCACTTCCCGCTCAACATGGAATTCTACAACGGCGCCTTCATTCATTACGGCCTGGGCAACCTGTTCTTCGATCAGATGGGCCTCATCCCGCCCGTGCCTGGTATCCGTCGTGAGTTTATAGACCGCCACATCTTTTACGATGGTCGCTACATCAGCACGGAACTTCTTACTACTATGCTGGTGGATTACTCCCGCCCGCGTCCGATGACTCCCGATGAGCGCGCGGCCTTTTTGCAGGAATATTTCATTCACAGTGGCTGGCTGCCGGAAGATTCGGTCCTGACCTTGAATCCCACCCCGACTCCAACCCTCATCCCGTTGAGCCTTCCGCTTCCGTCCGGGACTTTGAGCGGGTCCACCGCCGGGACACCGACTTCCCTCCCGTAAGGAGTATTGTTATGCCCATCTACGATATTTCCCTCCCCGTTTCACCCTCCCTGCCTGTCTGGCCAGGCGACCCGCCCATCGAATTGGAGCAGATCGCCTCGATGGACAAGGGCGATCACAACAATCTCTCGCGCTTGAACGCCTGCGTCCATATCGGCACGCATGTGGACGCGCCGCACCATTTCCTCAACGATGGCCGCACGGTGGAGAACCTGCCGCTGGAAGTACTGACGGGTTTATGTTACGTCACCCAACTGCCGGACGGTGTGGACGCCATCACCGCCGAAGTACTGGACGGCATTTCATTTGGCGAAGCAACCACGCGCATCTTGTTCGGCACGCGCAACTCGCACGGGTGGGCCAAAGGGGAGACGACCTTCCAGGAGGATTTTGTTGCCATCACAGAGGATGGCGCGGAATGGTTGGTGGAGCGCGGCGTCCGCTTGGTGGGCGTGGACTACCTGTCGGTCGCTCCGTATGGCGATTCCGTTCCAACTCACACGGTCCTGCTCAAGGCGGGCGTTGTGCTGGTCGAGGGGTTGAACCTTTCCCAGGTGCCGCGCGGCTTCTACGACCTGTACTGTCTGCCGCTCAAACTGGTCGGCTCAGACGGCGCGCCAGCGCGCACTATTTTGGTCTCAAGGTGAAATGGGATCAACGGGAGGAATGATGAGTAAAAAACGATCACAACGGATCATGGGCATGACTGTGCTGCAACTGGTTATCGTTATTGGTATGGGATGCGCCGCTTGCGGTGTGCTGGGCGCGGGAGTGTGGTACGTCGCCGGGAGTCCTGTTCCGGCGTTGCCTGTTGTTTCTACGCATCCTGCGACGAGCACAGTTACCCTGACCCCATCTCCCACGTTCACGCCCCTGCCAACCTCGACCATTACCCTTACTCCCACACCCACCGCGCTTCCCTACAAAGCGTTGATCCCACAAGACTGGAGCCAGTATAAAAATAATAATGTGGAAATCTGGCTGCCCCAGGATTTTGTATTTGTCCCCGACCAGTCGCAATACAATACCGATTTGGTGAAAAGTTTAAGAGCCTTAGGGGCAAATGACCTTGCCGATCAGCTGGAAAATAATCCGCCCACTTATGAACTTCTGTTTACCCGGCCCGCGGATCAAACGGTATACATGACTACGGTCTCTCTTCAAAAAATTCCTCTTAACGGCGCCGATCTCGATACGTTTGCAGACAAGTCAAATGCCGCCCTGTCACCCGCTTTCATGGTGCTGGAACGCAAGCCGTTTTCTTTTTATGGCTCTGAGGGATTGCGCATTGTAGTCCAGGCGAACTTCAACAGTAATTACGTTGGCTTTGTCACTTACTTGCGGCAGGATGGCGACTCCGTCTGGGAAGTTGCCTGTGACGCTAATTTGAATGATTTCTATGATCTATTGCCCACCTTCGATCAGATGGCCCATACCTTCCGCCCGCTGAATTGATCTTCTCGCGTCGAGCGGAGATGAGACGCAGAACTTGCATGAAAACAGCGCTTCGACTTCGCTCCGCTCAGCGCGAGGAGTGGCTGTGTAGAGCGGTATGCCATCCTCTCTACTAAATTGGCAGCGTATAACCTCCGTCCACAGAGATCGTCTGCCCGATGATCATGTGCGCGGCAGGCGTACATAAAAATGCCACTACGCCGGCCACATCTTCCAGCGAGACCAGGCGTCCTGCCGGTACCTGTTCGACGAACTTTTGCAGGATGTTCTCCTGCCCGCCCATGGAAGCGAAGTGATCCAGTGCTTCGGTGGCGACCACGCCGGGGGAAACCGCGTTGACGTGAATGTTCCTGCCGATCAATTCCACACCCAGGTAACGCGTCAGTGATTCCAGCGCGGCCTTGCTTGCACCCACTACAACGTAATCGGGCAGGACGCGTCTCGATCCGGCGCTGCTGATGCTGACGATATATCCGCCGCCGCGCTTCTCCATCAAAAGGACGGCTCGCTGCGCCGCGAACAACAGAGCGCGTGCGTTGATGTTCATCGTCCAATCCCAGCCTTTGGGCTTTTGCTCCATGGCCGGGCGGTTGTAGCCCGAGGCTGCATTGTGGACGAAAATATCCAGCCCGCCGAATCCCTTTTCTACTTCATTGAACAGGTGCTGCAGATCGTCCAGGTCGCCCACATCCGCTTTGATGAGCAGGGCGCGCCGACCGAGGGCTTTGACTTCACGCGCGGTCTCTTCGGCGGAGCCGCGGTTGCGGAAGAAGTTGATAGCCACGTCCGCGCCGTGTTGGGCGAAGTGCAGGGCAATCGCACGGCCGATGCCGCGTCCGGAGCCGGTGACGAGAACAAGTTTGTTTTGGAATTCCATCGGTTCTCCGCGTAGGTCACGCTTCCCCCTTTCGGGGACTTCGCAAGCGTGACCTGCATCAATCAAAATAAATATTCAAATCCGAGCAATCGAAGCGGTTCCCGCAATTGGGACAGGTGACTTTGCAGTTTCGCTCGTGCATCTCCGCGCCGCAGCGATCGCAGATGAAGACGCGTTTCTTGTTCGCAGGTTGGGAGTCGGATGTTGAGGCGGTGGAGTCGGATGGGGGAACGGGATCGGGCTGGGTCATGGTCAGAAGCGGATCGGTTTGAACAGGGAACGGTCAAAGTCGGCGAGTTGCTTGGGGCCGAGACGTTGCACCTCGGCGAAGACATCCCCTGCATCCCTTTTGAACTGGGCCACATCTACACCCTGGCAGGCATCGGGATAGTTGTGCAGCCACTTGAGTGCGCGGCCATACACTTTGACAGCCCCATCATAATTATTGCGCGTGATGTGCAGATAGGACACCGCGATCTCCAAGATTCCCTGATACAAAGTGCGGATCGGGCCATGCTCGGCGCGCCAGGCAGTTTCGAGTTCCTCGTGCGCCTCGAAGTATTTGCCCTCGTTGAACAGGCGGATTCCTTCGACCGCATGTGGGGGTAGTGGACCGGAGCAATCGAAGCTGGAAGGAGCAGGGTTCATGGCGCGCAGTATATCACGTCCCGCGTTGCCCCGGTGGTAAAATTCTTTTACCTTATGCGTTCATTCTTCGGACGGAAAGTTTGGGTCGTGTTGCTGGCACTGGTCGCCCTGGGGGCGTTGGCGGTGCTTGCTAGCGGTCTGAATGATGTCGCCTTCCGGCCAGGGCAGGTTATCGGTCAAAGCCAAGCCGAGACGGTCAGTATACCGGTGGCTCAGTTCGTCGAGCAGATTGCGAACATTTCACTGGGGAAACAGATATTGGTATGGATGATTGTTTTCTTGATCGTGTTGATCATCAGCACCATCCTGTCACCCGAATTGCGCCGCAGGGTGATCAAAGGTTTCCTGCAAATTGCAACCGCCTTCTGGGCTTTCTATTTTCTTTCCCAATATTTCCAGGACTTCTTTGCTTCGCTTTCCTTAGGTAACCTGGATTTGACGCGCAATGGCGCAGATTCGTCTGCGGGCGTCCCCGCGCCGGTCTTCGTGCCGCCGGAGGTTTCCTTCTGGCTGGTGCTCCTCATCAGCCTGGGCGTAGCGGCTGCGATGGTGGCTATGATCTTTGCATTCAACCGCTGGTGGAAACGGCGGCAGGCCATCCTTGCTTTGCAGCGCCCGCTGGATGACCTGGCCCGCATTGCCCGTTCTTCGCTGGATGAACTCTCGGCAGGCCGCGCCTGGGACGATGTGATCGTGGATTGTTACGTCCGCATGTCTGGCGTGGTCGAGAAGCGGCGCGGACTGGTGCGCCATTATGCAATGACACCTTCCGAGTTCGCAGCGCGGCTGGAAATGGCCGGTTTGCCGGGTGACGCCGTCCGCCGGCTGACGCGTTTGTTCGAGAGCGTGCGTTATGGGGCGCGCAAATCTACGGATAACGAGATCAACGAAGCGGTGACCTGCCTGACGTCCATCCTCCATTACTTTGGAGAGACCATATGAGGCGGCGCTATTTATGGGTGGGTGCGGCGGTGTTGGCGTTGGCGCTCGTGCTGGCTTTCCCTTTGCGGGATGTCATTCAGCGGACGGTCATTGTCCCTCTGGCTTATTTCTTTTGGTCTTTGGGCCTGTTCTATAAAGCCATGCCGCAACTGGTCTGGTGGACGCTGGCTGTGCTGGTGGTGCTGATCCTTGTCGTTGGTTCCCTGTCTCCAGGCGTGGAATTTGCTTCGCGCATACCGCCCAAGTCCAAGCTGCCGCAGGGACAGGTAGAAGGGTTGGCCGAGTGGATGCGCAAAGCGCGGCGCGGTGTCTATTTCAAATGGCTGGTGGCCAACCGCCTTGGCAAACTGGCTTACGCGATGTTGGTCCAACGCGATGGCAACCCGTCCCGTTCGGTCTTTGCTCCCCTGGTCGGCGCGGATTGGCGGCCTCCCGCTCAACTACAAAAATATCTGGAGACGGGATTGCACGGCTCGTTTGCTGACTATCCCGAGTCCGGCCCAATCAGCGCCGCGTCCGCTTCACCGCTGGACCTTGAGATTGGCGAGGTCGTCGAATTTCTTGAGTCTCAGAGAGAATCATAGTCTCGTTTCAAACGCGACTACTCCATTGGAGAATGCCATGACAGATATCGCGAACGTTTCATCCCTTGGGAAACAGATCATTGATGAAATCGAGCGCGCCGTGGTTGGCAAGCGCGGCCTGCTCGAGATGGTCATGGCGGCAGTGTTGGCTGGCGGGCACGTGCTGCTCGAAGACTATCCCGGCCTCGGCAAGACGCTCATTGCCCGCAGTTTTGCCTCCGTGCTGGGGCTGGATTTCAAGCGCATCCAGTTCACACCCGACCTGCTGCCGGGCGACATCACCGGTGGTTACTTCTTCAACCGCACCGCGAACAAATTCGAATTGCGCAAAGGACCGCTGTTTGCCAACATTGTACTAGCGGACGAGGTCAACCGCGCTTCGCCCAAAACACAGTCGGCGTTGCTGGAAGCCATGCAGGAGGGACAGGTCACATTGGAGGGCGAGAGTCTGCCCCTGCCCGAACCCTTCCTTGTGCTGGCTACCCAAAACCCGATTGAATACGAAGGCACCTTCCCATTGCCTGAAGCGCAGTTGGACCGCTTCATGCTCAAACTCACGGTTGGTTATCCCAGCGTGCAGGAAGAGCGCGAGATCCTGCGCCGCCGCCGCGAGCGACGCCAGGATGAGGTCGCTTTGCGTCAGGTTACAGAGGCGAAGCAATTGCTCGATTTACGCGCCATTGTCGAAACGGTACACGTCGAGGCCGATCTCGAAACCTATATTGCCGAACTCGTCCACACCACGCGCGCTGACCGACGGGTGGCGGTCGGCGCCAGCCCGCGCGGCTCGCTGGCCTTCCTCAAGCTGGCGCGCGCTTATGCCGCGCTGGGGGGGCGCGAGTATATCATCCCTGATGACGTCAAGCATTTCGCTACGCCCGTGCTTAGTCACCGCTTGATCCTCCAGCCCGAATACTGGATGTCTCATCAGGTGGCGGGTGAAGTCATCCGGGATGTCTTTGGGAAAGTGCCGGTTCCTGTTATCACGTGACGCGTCCGTCGGATATGAACCGTTCTGCCTTCCTCAGCCTGATTATTTACGCCCTCCTGCTGGCTGCGCTGTTCACCCTGCATGGCGAACTGCTCATGCTGGTCATTCCATTGGCAGTCTACCTGCTGGTGGGATTTTGGCGCGGGCCGGAGGAATTGAAACTCGAAGTGATCCGCCACCTTAGCGCCGAACGCGCCACACCGGATGCGCCCGTGGAAGTGACTATCACTGTGGCCAATCGCGGCGGCACGCTCGAGGAAGTGCTGCTCGAAGATGGAGTACCTCCTGCCTTGACGATCCGCGTCGGATCGCCCCGCAGCCTGCTGACTCTTCGAGGAGGCGAGTCTCACACCTACGCATATACCGTGTCAGGCCCGCGCGGCGGGTACGTGTTCGAGGCGCTCAAGGCGAAGGCCAACGATCACTTGGCGGTGACAGGCCGCCAGGTCCGGGTGGAGACGGTTAACCAGTTGTTTATCTTCCCGCCGTTGACGCGTCTGCGTTACATTGCCATTCGTCCGCGCCGGACGCGCGTCTATACTGGCAGCATCCCGGCGCGCGCAGGTGGGTCAGGCACGGAGTTCTTTGGCGTGCGCAGTTACCAGCCTGGCGACTCGCCGCGTTCGATCAATTGGCGTGCCAGCGCGCGTCATGTCGGGCAGTTATACAGCAACGAGTACCAACAGGAGCGTGTGTCCGACGTAGGCATCGTCCTGGATGGCCGCTTGCGGACGACCGCTTTTAGAAAGGGACATTCGCTCTTTGAGTATTCAGTGCAGGCGGCGGCCGCGCTGGCTGATGCCTTTCTGACCCAGGGGAACCGTGTGGGGTTGTTGTTGTATGCCAATTATCTGGGGTGGACACTGCCTGGTTATGGAAAGGTACAGCGCGAACGGATTCTGCAGGCATTGGCGCGCGCCCAGCCGGGCAGCAGCCAGGTGTTCACCGCGCTGGAGCACATTCCAACAAGACTATTTCCACCCGAGTCGCAGATCGTGGTAGTCAGTCCGTTGATCGAGGATGATATCCTGCCGCTGATCCAGTTGCGGGCGTTGGGCTATCAGGTGATGGCGGTCAGTCCCGATCCTGTTTCGTTTGAATTGTCCTACCTGCCCGCCACTGCGGAGACCGAGATGGCTGCACGCGTGGTACGCCTGGAGCGCGCCCTTCTGTTGAAAAGATTACAACGCGCCGGCGTGCAAATCCTGGATTGGAATGTGGCCCAGCCGTTTGAACTGGCTGTGAAGAGCCGCCTGGGAAGGTCGGCTAGGTGGTTGCAGGCGATTGGGAGCTGAGTGTGTCAAATCTTGTGATGGTCTTGAGCATTTTGATGGGGACGGGTTCGCTGGCCTGGGGGTATTCGGCCGCGGGACTGGATGGTCCCGTCCGCTGGTTCCTGGCAGTCGGTGCACTCTGGCTGGTTGCCCAATGGCGGCGTTGGCATTGGGCAGCTTCCCTGATTATGCTGGTCTTCGTTGGGGCGGCGGCATACGGTCTGTGGATCGGCTTGCCGGCCAACCTGATGTTATTGGGCGCGGTCGGCGGCTTGCTTGGCTGGGATATGGATGATTTCATGCGCCGCCTGCACATGGCCTCTGCCCATGATGATGTGCGCAGCATGGAGCTGCATCATCTCGGACGCGTGGCGGTCGTGGCTGCCATATCGCTGGGGATCGCCGGGTTCACAACCTTGTTCCGCGTGAAAATCCCCTTTGAGTTGGCGGTGGTGCTGGTATTGCTGGCGGCGTTTGGATTAACCCGCATGATCGGTCGGTTGCAACGGAACAGGGAATAGTTTGGAAGTAATGAACCGTCCGGCTGGAGGAGTCAGCCGGACGGTATCTCATCAGTATCGTTTCCTGTTGCGGCGACGATACTGTTATTTTTTACGGCAGGCCAAATGCCCTGACTATGAACGCTGCCATTTGAGAGCGTGTCACTGGAATATTTGGGCAAAACTGGCTGCCTCCACAACCGCCGGTGATCCCTTCCTTTGCAAGTTGTTCAATCCAGCCAGCAGCCCAGTACGTGGCAGGGACATCCGTGAACATTGTCCCGGTGGGGGTTGGAGGTGTATAAGCCGCACCGTGCTCTGCCCGCAGGAGGAAGACAGCCATCTCAGCGCGTGACGCATCGTTATCCGGGCAGAAGTTACCGTTCCCACACCCGCCTGTGATCTTGTCGGCGGCAAATGCTTCGATCCAGTCTTTTGCCCAATGATTGGCGGTATCGCCGAAGGAACTTGGACTGACCGGAGGGAGGAAGCTAGCTCCATGGATGGCGCGTTCAATAAAGATCGAAAGCTCTGCTCGTGTGATGGATTCATCTGGACAATACAGCAGTGGCGAAGTTGAACAGCCTCCCGTGATTTTGTCAGCGTAAAGGCTTTCAACGTATGACCAGGCCCAGTATGAAACCGGAACGTCCTGGAAGGTGGCCGTCGGCGCGGGAGGGGCAACTTTTTGGAGTTTGATAGTTACTGTGAAAGTATTGTTCCCGTCAACCAATTTTGAAATATCCGCGTCAAAGACCGAGATATATTTTGCCTGGGCGGTGTAGCCATCGCTGTATACCTTGACGAGACGCAGAAGGTCGCGGCTGTTGTGCGGGTTGGCCTGGCCGCCCCAGGCAAAGATCACCTGACCACTTGCATCGGTGGGGCTGTCCACCATCAGTTGGCTGGTATTTTGGGCATCCCCGATCACGCTCCAAACCTTCACTTCCGCGGCGTTCAAGGGGGAATCGTTCTCATCCAAAACCTGCACGGTGATATGCGAAAAATCTGTCAGCGGAAAAGAATTGCGGTATGACCCGTCCATAATGGTTGACGTCAAGTTCGAATACTGCACCACCGAGAGCAAATCTGCCCGACTGGTGATCCAATTAAATCTCTGGGTTCGAACAGGATTCAGGAGTAGGGGGTCGGTGAGAAAATCGGGCTTGTCGCTCCAATAGACATCGCTTGGATCTGTTACATCAATGTTAAGCAAAGGGTCAACTCCTGTCGTGTCGTTGACCGTGGCAAGCGTGTAATATTCACCAATGCCTGCGCCGAAGACATGCGCCATTTCGTGCAGCATGTTATTGATCTGGGTCCAATAATCCACCAGTTCATCAGAAGTTAAATTATCGGTGTCATAAATGCGTACCCATTTGAGACCGGCCAGCACACCTGCCCCACTTGTGTCAATACTGGCGTAGCCTCCATAAGAGACCTGGAGAGTTGACGACACGGCGTATGCCCAGATCTCAAAACCTTCGGTGGGCAATGGGGGTGTGGCTGAATTGGACTGAGGGGCGGAATTGGTCAAAATGATATCGGTCTCAGGGTCGAACACCAGCCGACGATTGGTGTTCTTCGCCAGGATGGTATTCATATCTGAAACATACTTCGGGAGGACAGCTTTTGCAAATGCCATATCCGGCGCGAGAGCCGGGTCAAGATAAAATTTGAAGGTATGTTCCTCAATAGGAGTAAGGTCTGCTGTTGCGCCTGCCAGGGCCGGTGTAGGGATCACGGAGATGCACACCGTCAGCACGAGAGCAAAAATCATGCAGCGCTTAATAAAATTGGATGCCATTGTCTTCTCTCCTTGACAAGGGCATCCAGAATTCGGAGGCGTATCATGGATTGAGATAACGCGGTTCTACGCGTATCATCGTTTTCGGCGGCCTGGCGATCATGATCACTTTCGTGATGTTAGACCCGTTGGCTTTGCGTCTCCGGTTTTCACCGGGTTTGCCCTTATCGGTACGAATGTGGTAATGTGCGAAAATCAACAAAAAAGGCGAACCGTAGATTCGCCAGGTTCGCCCAAAAAGATAGTGTCTCGATTTTTCCTTCGGCGGCCTGGCGATCATGGTCACTTTCGTGACGTTAGACCCGTTGGCTTTGCGCCCCCGGTTTTCACCGGGTTTGCCTTTATCGGTTGTTTATGCCCACAGTATATATCATGTCGAACCAAATTGTCTTTTCATTTTTGTGAGAAAAACACTTTGAAAATTACAACATCGAAAGCCATGTCTCTGTTTCGGCCAGGGTCGAGAAGCGATATATCTTCAGGTGGCGATGTTCCGGCAGGGCGAAAAGTATCGGGAATTCGCGTTTCCTGCGCCAGTAGGTTTTGAATAGCCAGTAAAACAGGGACTCATCCGACCATAGCTTCAAATGCCACCAGAACTTCTCACGATTGCCATTCCACAACTCTTCCTGCATGACACTGCGCCGGACGGTGCGTATCAGCAAACGCCAAAAGATCAGCGGGAACGAATAATCCAGCCAGATGACGGCCTCCGCCTTCGGCCAGATCAGGTCGCGCACAACATGATAATTTCCTGCCACGATCCACGACTCTGAGCTGGCCGCCGCTTCGACGCGTGCGCGGAAATCCTCCGGCCGCGCCGGCTGCCAATTCGGCTCCCAGTGAAGCGCGTCCAGTTCGATAAGGTCCAGCCCCAATTTGTCTGCCAGTTGTTTCGCCAGTGTGGATTTGCCGGAACTGGTGGTCCCGACCACGACGATGCGGTGATAAGGAAAGGTTTTCATGTGCCTCCCCGGGGCAGTATAATCGTAAACAGCAAATTGAAAATCGTAAATCCAATGAGGTTTCCATGTTCGATCTCCCCGATGATGAAATTCTGTCTCTCTCGAAAGAGCACGTCTTCTGGACCTGGTCGGCGCAGGCCAAAGTCAATCCCATCCCGGTCAAGCGCGCCAAAGGCGTTTACTTTTGGGATGTGGACGACAAGCGCTATCTCGATTTCAACTCGATGACCATGTGTGTCAACATCGGCCACGGCGACGAACGCGTGATCGAGGCCATGGTCGAGCAGGCGCGCCAACTCCCGTACACCGCGCCCAGCATGACCAACCGGGTGCGTGCGTTAGCCAGCCGTATGGTCGCCGAAGTCACACCGCGCCAGGCCCTGACCAAAGTCCTGTTTACCCTGGGCGGGGCGGACGCTAACGAGAACGCCATCAAGCTGGCGCGTGGACATACCAAACGCTTCAAAGTCCTGACCCGTTACCGCTCCTATCACGGCGCGACGGCCGGGGCGATGGCCGCCACCGGCGACCCGCGCCGCGTGGCCTGGGAGCCGATGCTGATGCCGGGCGTCGTTCATTTCCTGGACCCGTACCGGTACCGCTCCACCTTTCACCGCGCCAACCCGAACATCTCCGAAGCGGACTTCACCCAGGACTATCTCAATCACCTGGAGGAGATCATCCAGTACGAAGGGCCGGAGACGATCGCGGCGATCCTGATGGAATCGGTGACCGGCACAAATGGCATCATCATCCCGCCGGAGGGATATATGCAGGGCGTGCGCGCCCTGTGCGACAAATACGGTATCGTCATGATTGCGGACGAGGTCATGAGCGGATTTG
>JAKANW010000617.1 GCA_021823555.1 Chloroflexota bacterium | reverse complement strand
AGGTCGGGTAGGTGACCATCGCCAGGATCTCGCCAGTCTTGGGATTCATGGCAATCACCACGCCGCTGGAAATACGGTTATATCCGAAATACTTATTCCAGTCATTGATTTCGTTGGTCAACGCCGCCTGGGCTGCGGATTGCAAGCGCGTGTCGATGGTCAACTCCACGTTATATCCCGGCGTGGGGGCGATGGGCGGTTGTAGATTGCTCAATTCCTTGCCGGCCACATCTTCCTCGATGATGCGCGTGCCATTCTTGCCGATCAAAAGCGGATCCAGGGAAAGTTCCACGCCCGCGTACCCCACCTTGTCACGTCCCGGCACGAATCCCTGGGCGCGGTAATCTGCCTCCAAGCTGGCTGGGATGGGGCCCAAGAAACCGATCACATCCGCCGTCATGGAACCAGTGGGATAATCGCGAATCGGATTGACTTCTACCGTCACACCCGGCCATTGCACGCTGTGCTCACGGACAACCCGGGCAATATCTTCATTCACATTGCACTTGATTTCCACCGGATTATAGGGCGCCAAGGAGGCACCCAACGCGACCATTTGGGCGATGCCTGGCCCCTCCACGCAGGGACTGTACAACTTGGCTTCTTCGATGCTCTTATCGGTCAACGGGAAACCGGTGGGAACGCCAAGTAACGTAGACAGGTCACGATAGATGTTTTGAATATCCGCCTCGTCATCAGGCAGGTTAGCGGGCGTAATGACTACATTGTAAGAAGCGATGTTGCGCGCCAACACATAACCATTGCGGTCATAGATGATGCCACGCGGCGCGGGGTCGCTGATTTTTGCGGTGTAATTTTCCACTGCCTGGTCAAGCCAGTTTTGTTTTTGTACCACTTGTAAAGTGAACAGGCGGGAAAGGATCAAGATGATCATACCGGCGAAGGCAACGTATACGATCAAAAAACGCCAAGGCTGAAAGGTAGGTCTCGATACCGGACCAGAACTCATTCTTCCTCCTCAACTGGATACACCCAGCGCGCCAGGTCGCGCATTAACCAGAAAACGGGTATGGCCAATAACATGTTAAGCAGCACACTTGGAAGCGTGACCAAGCTAAACGTATCGGCAAACGGCAGGGGCGTTCTGAGAATAGTCAGAACGACGAAGGACAGTAGGTGCATAAACAAGGTTCCAAGAAATGTGACGCCCAGCATGGCCAACATGGGAGCCTGCCAGATTCGACGTTGAAAAATCTGTGTCAGCAAAACGGCCACCAGGAAGCCAGCCACCGGCACCACCCAAGGCATACTGGAAACAAAGGAGGTCATCAAAGCCGCGACAATCGCCCAATGCCATCCAGTAGTCACGCCATCCTGCAGCGCCCAAGCAATCACAATCACAAGCGGCAGGTCTGCGAATCCATTCAGCAGAACCGTGCGGCTGACCACCGCGGACTGCAAAATAACAGCCAACGCCAAGATCGGAAATGCAACCAAATTGCGCATGGGTTAGGGGGATGTGGTCGGAACCAGCGGCTGGATGTTGACTGGCCGGAAATTGGTCACAATCAGCACGATTTCGAGCCGCGTAAAATCAACCACGGGTTGGACGAACGCCTGTTGGAACAGGTCGGCTTCCCGTTTACGAACATTGGTCACCTGCCCAATAATCAGGTCGGGTGGATAGCCGCCTCCCAGTCCGGACGTTAGAACGACATCGCCTTCCTGGATGTGGGTATCCTGCGGGAGCATGTCCAACGACAATTCGCCGGTGACCGACCCAGCCAGCACGGCTTCCACGTTCGAGTTTTGCAGTCGAACGTTAACGGAGGAGCCGGGGTCGGTGATCAACTGTACCCGCGCCGCGTCCGCAATGACCGCATCCACGCGGCCGATCAGACCCTGGGCGGTCACTACGGGCATACCGCGTTGAATGCCATCATTCGACCCGCGGTCAATGATGATGTAGTGCAAGAACGGGCTAGGGTCGCGCCCAATCACCGCCGCGGCTTTGTAACTGGACTCGGGGTTGGCGCGAGAAAAATCCACCAGTGCCGCCAAGATCTCGGTCTCGCCCACGCGTTGCTGCAACTCGATCACTTGCGCTTGCAGGCTGGCCACTTCATTCTCCAATTCAGCGTTACGTTGTCTCAGAGAGGCAATGTCACGCGGCGCGGTTAGAAAATCCTGGATGGCGACGTAACGCGTCGAAAACCAGGACTGCGTGCCCACAAAGAGGCCGGTGAACCAATTGGAAGCCGAGCTAAAATATCCGCCAAGCGCCAGCGCCAGAATACCCCCTACCACCAAGAAAATGATGGTCGCTTGCAGGGAACGGGAAAACAAATCTTTCATATTTTAGAGTACAAACTAAAACACGCGGCAGGACGCGCGTTTAAACAGTATGACGGGTGCTGCCGCGTTCCAATCCAACCAGGTAACGACTAAGTGTATCGAAATCTTCAAAGATCATTCCTGCGCCGCGCGCCACACAGGTCAGCGGATCTTCCGCCACCCAAACACGCAGCTTGAGTTCGTCTGACAACCGATCGGCCAGGCCTTGCAACAAGGCCCCGCCACCCGCCAGGCAGATGCCCACATCCATCAAGTCGGCTACGATCTCCGGCGGGATTTCATCCAAGGCGTCGCGCACTGTGTCCACGATTACCTGCACAGAACTGGACAGGGCCTCACGCATTTCCACGGAGGAGACCTGGATCGTTTCGGGCAGACCGGTCACCAAGTTGCGGCCGCGCACTTCCATCGTCTTCTCGGTTGGCAGCGGGTACGCCGAACCGATATTCCACTTCACCTGTTCGGCGATGCTCTCGCCAATCAACAGGTTGTACTTGTTGCGCAGGTAATGCACAACATCCTGGTCCATCTCGTCACCCGCCACGCGCAGTGACCGCGAGACAACCACACCGCTGGCCGACATCACCGCCACTTCGGTGGTGCCGCCGCCAATATCCACAACCATGCTGCCGCGAATCTCACTGACCGGCAAACCGGCACCCAAGGCGGCCGCGATTGGTTCCTCGATCAGAAAGGCTTGACGTGCGCCGGCGGTCATCACGGCATCGTATACCGCACGTTTTTCCACTTCGGTCACGCCAGTGGGAATTCCAACCACCACCCGCGGCCGGGGAAGCGGCAACGCCACACTGGCGGTATTGATCTTTTTCGTCAAATCTATGGCCCGGCCAGTGTGGCGCCAAACCGTAAAGAAATCTGTTACGGCTGTCCCGAGGTGGTACGCCGTCAGTGTCGTGCATTCCGATTGCGCA
>JAKANW010000616.1 GCA_021823555.1 Chloroflexota bacterium | reverse complement strand
CGCATTGCCGACGCGACCGAGGAAGTGGCCTTCCACTGGGTGCCGGTCAGCGCACAGGATACGCCGCCCGAAACTCGCGGCCTGCACGAGATCAAAACCATCTGGGAAAACTCCACCAAGCATGTCCAAACCGAATCCATTTATAACGAGCGCGAAGCCAAAGCCGCCATCGAAATGGCCGCGCTGATCGCAGGCGGAAAGGACAAACTGCGTGAGCGCCCCGTCCTCTCGCTGATGCAATGCACCGCCCCGCCACTCGGCCATGACGGCGGCTCGCTCGACGCGGCCCTGCTCGCCGCGGAAGTGGGCATTCCCACCGGCTTTATGACCATGGCCGCCTGTCTCACCACCGGCCCGGCGACGTTGGCCGGAAACCTGGCGGTGGGCAACGCAGAAGTCATCGCCGCGACCGCGCTCCTGCAACTGGCCCACCCTGGCGCACCGGTCTTTTACGCCGCTGCACAAACCGCCTCCGACCTGCGCACGGGCGCGTACACCGGCGGCGGCCCGGAGGATTTCCTCTTCGGCGCGGCCACCAACGTGCTTTCCGACTACTACAACATCCCGCTCTCGATGGGATCGTTTGCCACCGGTGCGAAAGAACCGAACTGGCAGGCGGGAATTGAGAATGTCATGTCCACGTTCATGGCCAGCATCGTCATGTCCGACATGCTGCTGGGCGTGGGATTCCTACACGGTTCGCGCATCTGGTCCTTCGCGGAAATGATGATGGACTGCGAAATCTTCGACATCGTCCACAAGACCATGCAAGGCATCGTGGTGGACGACGAAACGCTCGCCCTCGACACCATCGCGGCCGTCGGCCCAGGTGGAAATTTCCTGGCGCAAAAACACACCAAGAAGCATATGCGCGAGATTTTCCTTCCGCAATTTATGGATCGTCGCCCGTACAACACCTGGGAAGCCAAGAAGGACGATGCGCGTGATTGGGCGCTGGACAAAGCCCGCAAGATTCTCGCCGAACATCAGCCCGATCCTCTCGACCCGAAGATTTCGGAAGAGATGGCGAAGATCATCGCCGCCAATGAGAAATAATGAGATGTGGATGAGCGCTGAAAACGCGGATGATTTTTAAATTCTCCGCCTCCATCCGCGCTTGTCCGCGTCCGAATAAGGTATTCCATGCGACCCAAACTTGAATTCCTCACCGGCAACCAGATTGGCCAAATCCTCGATGAAGCCTTCCAACTCTTGCAAAAGCCGGGCATCAAAGTGCAGAACGAAGAGGCGCGACAACTGCTCGCCTCCGCCGGAGCGGACGTAAACGAAGAAACGCAGGTCGTCCGCATCCCGGAGAAGGCCGTGCGCGCCGCGCTCGAAACTGTCCCGACTGAGTTCTTTCTGTATGACCGGCGCGGCAGCCCCAAGGTCCAGTATGGAGGCGACGCGGTTCATTTTGATCCCGGTTCCTCCGGCGTTCACATCCTGGACCCTGAAACGGGTGAGCACAAACCCTCTGAAACCAAAGACCTGGCGCGCCTCGTCAAAGTGACTGAAATGCTACCGCAGTACGACGCGCAATCCACTGCGGTGGTTTGCAACGAAGTGCCGAAAGAGATCGGCGACTTGTATCGCCTGTACGTGGTGTTGATGCTGTCAGAGAAGCCCATCGTTACCGGCGCGTTCTCGAACAAGAATCCCGGCGTGATGTTCGACATGCTCGCAATTTTTACGGGCGGCCGCGCCGGGCTGACTGCCAAGCCGCAAGCCGTGTTCGACGTCTGCCCCTCGCCGCCGCTGATCTGGTCCAACTTTGGTTCGGGCAATTTGATTCAGCTGGCGCGCGCGGGAGTCCCGGCGGAGATCGTCTCGATGCCGCTGGCTGGGGCGGGTTCGCCCGTCACCCTGCTCGGCTCCATCGTCCAGCACGCGGCAGAATGCCTGAGCGGAATCACAATTCACCAACTGGCAAAACCCGGTTCGCCCATCGTGTGGGGCGGCGCGCCCGCCATCTTCGACATGCGCAAAGGCGGCACGCCGATGGGCGCCATCGAAACCGCCATGATCGACGCGGGCTACGCCCAGGTTGGCAAGTCGCTGGGCATGCCCACGCATGCGTACCTGTGCGCCAGCGAGTCGAAGGTGATCGATACGCAGACCGGGCTCGAAAGTGGCATGACCGCGCTGATTGGCGCGCTGGCCGGAATCAACATGATCTCCGGCGCAGGCATGATCGATTATCTCGCCTGCCAAAGCCCGGAGAAGTTGACTATCGACGCCGAAATCATCGGCATGGTCCAGCACATGCTCAAAGGCATCAACCAGCGCACGGACACTCTCGCCACCGCTTTTTACGAGGGCATCAACTTCAAAGCCGACTTCCTAAAACAGAAGCTGACGCGCGAACTCTTCCCGGTGGAACAATATCTGCCGTCCAGTATCATCGACCGCGATTCGATTCGCGGCTGGCAGAATGGCGGCACGCTCGACACGTTCGCCCGATCCAAGATTCGCACCAATGAATTGGTTGGCAAATACCAGCGTCCCGAAATGGCTCTCAGCCACGAAAAGGAACTGGTCGAGATGGTCAGCCGCCTTGCGCGTGACGCCGGAATGGACAAGTTGCCGGAGTTAGTCTAAACTTGATTGAAGGATGAGACCGCACAGCGAGGTCTCATCCTTCATCTTTTTTTCTCTCAACGTTGGCCCATGCTCACTCTCGAAACCCTGTTAAGCATTCCCGATATCGAAGCCTCCACCGGTTTCGATCTCTCACCCGATGGAGGGCGCATCGCCTTTACGTGGAATATCAGCGGCCAGTGGGAAATTTATGAAATGACGCTGCCCACACCTTCCAAACGCCTCACCACAAACAATGTGTGGACCGGCGGGTACAGTCGCGCCTCCAGTGGACGCGGCGGCAAAACCGCCCCGCGTTATTCCCCGGATAACAGTTATCTGGCATGGGCCTTGGACGTGGATGGTAGTGAAAACTTTCATATCGTAGTCGAAGATTTGCTCGAGGGCGTCTCGGTGGACCTAGACGAAAATGTTGAGTATGCCCTCCAACCCTTCTTTGACTGGTCGCCTGATAGCCGTCAGATCGCTTATCTCGCCAATAAAAAGGGAAATTTCGATTTGTACATCCGCGACTTGGACGGCTGGAACGATCATTTCGTCTTCTCACCCGGCGGGCCGGCGTCCTTCCTGCGTTGGTCGCCGGATGGGGCGCACATCGCTGTCACCGCGGAAAAAGAATGGCAAACCGCAGGCACCTTCATAGTCCC
>JAKANW010000615.1 GCA_021823555.1 Chloroflexota bacterium | reverse complement strand
TCTGCCCCGGGTTCGAAGCCAGGAACGAGCCGGCTATCGGCTTGCATTTGTCGAACAGTGGGATGGCGTGGTGGCTGTCGCAGGGTTCCGAGTCGCGGAAAACCTGGCGTGGGGCCGTTTCCTGTACGTTGACGACCTTGTAACGTTGCCCCCTCACCGATCAAAGGGTTTCGGTGCCGGCCTGCTATCTTGGCTTCGAACATTCGCGGTCAAGGAAGGTTGCGTACAAGTGCACCTTGATTCAGGCATGCAAAGAAAAGATGCGCATCGTTTCTATCAGCGTGAAGGAATGTCAATGGCAGGTTTTCACTTCGTCGATATCATTGCGCCCGTCACGGCGGTTCAGGGGGACACGCCACAAGCGGCGCGACCCTGAGCTTGCACATTGGGCATGCTGAAGCAAATGGTATGATGTCTGCGATCGCCATAGATCGGCGGTCATTTGGCGCGCAATCAATCCAACGGGAGCCCTCCGATGGCACCAAATGATCAAATCCGGCGCTATATCGAATCGATACCGGAGCCCAAACAAACCGACATGCGGAGGCTCCATGACGCCATTCTTGAGATGAATCCAGGCTGCAAACTTTGGTTTCTCGATGGCAAAGACGAGCGTGGAAAGGTAGTATCCAACCCAAGTATCGGCTATGGAAGGCTGAGTAAAAAATACGCCGATGGAAAAGTCAAGGGTGTGGCGACCGCCGACATTGCGTTTTCACAAACTCAGGACATCGTGCGCCAGATTAAGGTGGGGGAACATGGTTATGCGTTTCTAGTGGACAATCAGGGAACCCTCATGGGCATCGGCGACCAGGGCGGGAAACACGAGATCATGGTTGACTCCATGCTTACCTCCGACCCGCAGGCGCCATCTCAGGATAGCGGTTGGAATACTCTGGTCAATGCCATGACAAAGGGCGACTCGGGTTTCACCAGCGTAACCGATCCAAATGGGAATTTGGTATTTGTTGCCACCGCGCCGATCGAACTGGAAACCGGCTGGTCGCTGGGGTTGGTGTACCCACAAGCGGAATTGTTACAACCTGTCACACGGTCGAGAAACACCTTGATTCTATTTTCCGTCCTGGTGGCAGTGATCTTTGCCATTACGTTGTCCTTCTTCACCCGAAGCATTACGCGCCCATTGCAAGAACTGGCTTCCTATGCCTCTCTGCTCTCACAGAAGCAGTTGGGGAAAGGCGCCGAGATACATCCAATTCAAATTCAAACTCACGACGAACTGGAGGAACTGGCCGATTCTTTCAATCAAATGGTAGCCAAGTTGGTGAACGCTTTTGAAACCCTGGAAGAAAAAGTTGCCGACCGCACACACAGTTTGCAACTCGCCTCGGAGGTAGGACGCGCGGTATCGCAGGTGCGCGCGCTGGATGAAATGTTGACGGACGCCGCCGAACTCATCCGCGAGCAGTTCAACCTGTACTATGTGCAGGTTTACCTCACCGACTCCAGCCAGACTAATCTGATCCTACGCTCCGGCACGGGTGATGTGGGCAAGCAATTGCTTGCGCGCGCGCACCGGCTGCCGTTCGACAGCACTTCCATCAACGGACGCGCCGCTGTGGAACAACGCTCCATCGTCATTTCCAGCACCGCTGAAAGCGCCATCTTCCGCTCCAACCCACTCCTGCCCGATACCCGCTCCGAGATGGCGGTGCCTCTACTTGCCGGTCAAAAGGTGGTGGGTGTGCTGGATATGCAGAGCGCCCAGGCCGGCGCGCTGAAAGAAGAAAATCTCCCCGCCTTCGAAGCGCTGGCTGGACAATTGGCCATTGCCATTCAAAATGCATTCCTGCTGGCAGAAACCGAACAAGCCCGCGCCGATGTGGAGAAACAGGCAGCCCGCCTGACCCGCGCCAACTGGCGGGATTACCTGAATGCCATCACAAAACCTGAACAGTTCGGATACGGTTATGACGCCAGCCAGGTGGCTCCGCTTTCAGCAGCGGATACAGCCCAGCCATCTGAAAATTCCCTGGTCGCGCCCATCTCTGTGACCGGAGAACCGATTGGCTCGCTGGTAATCGAATTGGACCAGGAAAAACAGACCGCCCAAACGATGGAACTGGTAACCGTCGTTGCCCATCAAATGGCGCAGCAGATCGAAAACCTGCGCCTGCTCGAAAACGCCGAACGGTACCGCCTCGAGGCCGAAGAGACCACCCGCCGCGCCACCATTGAAGGTTGGAAGAAATATATCGAGTCTCACCCAGACACTACTCTCGGCTATTGGTATAACATGAATGAAGTTGTCCCTGCCGGGCAGGAAGTCCAGGCAGGTGAAAATGTCATTACCCTGCCGCTCAAAGCGCGCGAAAAAATCATTGGCAAACTGGCCGTGATGGGAATTGAAACGCAGGACGCGGGAGCGCTTGATCTTGCCAACGCCGTTGCAGAACGTCTCAGCGCGCACCTCGAAAGCCTGCGCCTCTTTGATGAGACCAAGCGCAGCCAGGTCGAACTCGATAAGCGCGCCCGCGAACTGGAATCAGTGGCCGAGATCAGTTCGGTATCCTCCAGGCAGTTGGATATTCAAAAGATGCTCGAGACGGTGGTGCAACTCACCCAACAGCGCTTCAACCTTTATCACGCTCATGTGTTCACCTATAACGAACATACACAACAACTCGAGATCGCGGCCTGCGGCTGGAAGGAAGGCAGTGAACACGAAGGCACGCACGGCGCAGAGAAAATTCCGCTAACGCAGGAGCAATCTCTCGTGGCGCGCGCTGCCCGCGGCAGGCAACCGGTCATCGTGAACAATGTGCGCGATGACCTGGGCTGGTTACCCAATCCATTGTTGCCCGACACTGCCTCGGAATTGGCGGTGCCGCTGGTGGTTGGCGACCAATTGCTCGGCGTGCTCGATGTGCAATCTGACCACTTGAACGCCTTCACGGAAGAAGACGCCAACATCCAAACCACCCTGGCATCCCAGGTGGCTACAGCCCTTTTGAATGCCCGTTCCTACGAAGCGGCCCAGCAACAGGCCGAACGCGAGGCCATGCTCAACGACATCAGCCAGAAGATCCAAAGCGCCACCACCGTGGAAGCCGTGCTTCAGATCGCCGCGCGCGAACTGGGACATGCCCTCGGCGCGCCGCTGACTGTGGCGCAGTTGGGCATCAAAGGCGGCAATGGCAAGAACTAGGGCCATCCAAGGACTTTATGATGGATGAATGGATGGCACAGGAGACAGTGACCCATGCCGAAACAACTGCCTTATCGTGAACGCCTC
>JAKANW010000614.1 GCA_021823555.1 Chloroflexota bacterium | reverse complement strand
ATCAGCGACTTCGACGGGGTGATCACCGACAACCGCGTCTGGACGGATGAAAACGGCCGGGAGATGATCGCCGCCTATCGCAGCGACAGCCTCCGCATCCAGGAGTTGCGCCAGCGCGGCATTGAGACGCTGGTCATCTCATCGGAGACGAATTCCGTCGTGGCGGCGCGCGCAAAAAAGATGGGAGTGGAGGCCATCCACGGGATCGGGTTGCAGGATAAGGGGCGCGTGATGCGGGACGTCCTCGAGCAGAAAAAGGTCAAGGCGGAGGAGGTCATCTATATTGGGAATGACATCAATGACATGCCATGTTTTGAAATCGCAGGCTGGGCCGTGGCAGTTGCGGACGCGTATCCCGAAGTCATCCAGGCAGCAGATTTTATATTGAGCAAGGCAGGCGGTCACGGCGCGTTACGTGAATTATGTGAGTTGGTATTGAAGAATCTAGACCCTAAAGGTTTTGCGAAGCCCTCGAAGAGGGGAAACCTTTAGGATCCTTCAAGGAGAAAAAATGTCTCGTGAAATAAAACTGGGCCAGCGTATGGTAGGTGACGGGCATCCTGCGTTCGTCATCGCTGAAATCGGCATCAACCACAACGGCGATCTCGATATCGCCAAGCAGATGATCGACGCGGCAGTGCACGCCGGCGCGGACGCGGTCAAGTTCCAGAAGCGCATGCCCGAGGTCTCTACCCCGCCTGCGCAAAAGACGCAGATGCGTGAAACGCCATGGGGCTACATCACGTACCTGGAGTACCGCTACAAGGTGGAGTTCAACGAAGAGCAATACCGCGAGATTGACCGCTACTGTAGGGAGAAGGGCATTGCGTGGATGGTCTCGGTGTGGGATGAGCCATCTGTGGAGTTTATGGAAAAGTTCGACACGCCCGCCTACAAGATTCCATCTGCCTCGCTCACCGACCACAACCTCTTGAAGCACGCCCGCAAGACGGGCAAGCCGATGATCGTTTCCACGGGCATGTCCACGATGGAGCAGATCCACAAGGCGGTGAAGGCGGCGGGTGAGGACAACCTGGTCGTCATGCACTGCACCAGTACCTATCCGTGCGAGCCTGAAGAACTGAACCTGAACATGGTCGGGACGCTGCGCAAGGAATTCCCACACAACCCAATCGGCTATTCGGGCCACGAAGTGGGACTCGTCCCTTCGGCTGTGGCGGTGGCTCTGGGGGCGTGCATGGTGGAGCGTCATCTCACCCTCGACCGCGCCATGTGGGGCAGCGACCAGGCCGCTTCGGTGGAGCCGGGCGGCTTCGAGCGTTTGGTGAAGTACATCCGTGTGACCGAGGCATCGCTCGGCGATGGCGTGAAGAGAGTGTACGAGAGCGAAAAGCCTTCATTGAAAAAATTGCGCCGCGTCAATGATGAATAATCGCTAACCACAAAGGGGCACGAAGTTTTTCTTTGTGTCCCTTTGTGGTACATTTTGTTCATGAATACTTTTCAAACTATCCGTCGCACCCTTCGTCCCGCCGGGAAAACCTTGCAGGCGATAGCGCGTTGGAAACGTTTATCTTTCAACGACGCGCCGCCAATCTTTGGGAATTCCAAACCAAAGAGCGGGTCGCATTTGCTGTTGCAGGTGCTCAATGGTTTCACGCAGATCATGCCGTATCGCTATGTGGATGCGGAGCCGATCCGAACGGTCAACAAGGACGGTGGACGGCGGACGACGGACCGTATAGCGGAAGATTTGCGGAGCGTTCCCCAGGGTGTGATTGGGTGGGGATATGTGGACGCGACGCCCGAGAATGTTGAATTTCTATGCCAGCCGAATCGGGTGAATTATTTCATCTACCGCGACCCGCGCGACATGCTGGTGTCGCAGGTGTTCTTTGCGACCGATATGCACGAAGAGCACGGGATGCACGAGTATTACAATTCACTGCCTGATTTCAGCGCGCGGCTCAATGTAGCCATCACAGGCATTGACCGGGACGGTTTGAAAATGGTCAGCGTAAAGCAGCGGTACGAGACTGTGTTCCAGTGGCTGGAACAGAAGCACGTCATGTGCCTGCGCTTTGAAGATTTGATCAATAATCGCGACGCGACCCTCAACGCCATGCTCGATGAAGTGGAGAAGACCGGCTATAAAATCCCCACGCCGCGTGAGAAGGCGTTGTCCATTTTGGCGGAGGCGATCCAGCCGAAGAAGAGTCACACCTTCCGCTCTGGGAAGACGGGCAGTTGGCGTGAACATTTCAGCGAGGAACACAAAAAGTTATTCAAGGATGTGGCTGGAGATTTACTGGTGCGATTGGGGTATGAAAAGAATAACGATTGGTAATGATGATAAAAAAGATATATTCGATTCCGTTATATCCCTTCTTCGTCGCCATATACCCTATCTTGGCGGTGCTTGCATCCAATCTCGGCCAGGTCAAGTTCGTGGCGGGCATCCGGCCGCTGTTCCTTTCGGTTGCCGCCGCCTCGCTCCTGTTCCTTCTTCTGCGGCTCCTCTATCGCAACTGGCATCGAGCAGCTTTCGTTACAGCCGGGCTTGTCCTTTTATTCTACATGTACAGCCATGTCTATGATTTGATTTTCGCAAAGTGGAAGGTCAATAATTTTGCAGCAGGGATGCTGGCGATCTGGCTGCTTCTCGCGATCCTCGTTTTTCTCGCGGCGGCGCTCCCAAAGGTCAAGTTCGAAGCGGCTGCGCTCGCATTGAATGTCATTTCGTTTGGATTATTGATCTACCCAACGATACAGATCATCCAAGTATCGTTCGACGCAACTCCCCGCGAAACCAAATCTGCGCTTGTGCCGCTCCAGAATTTGAAAGCACCTTCGGGACAGCCCCTTCCCGATATCTACTACATCATGCCGGAGGATTACGGTCGCGCCGACCTGCTTCAAAAATCATTCAATATAGATGTCAGCCAATTTATGCAGGACTTGAAGGACATGGGATTCTATGTCGCCGAGTGCAGCCAGAGCAACTACGTTACATCAGAACTTTCCCTCGGTTCATCCCTCAACATGGATTACCTGCAGGACCTGGACTCAAGCTTTACTCCAGATAACATTGATCAAGGGCCAGTTTGGAATGCGATCCGCTATAACGCCGCTGTTCTCAGTCTAAAACAGGCTGGTTACAAGACCGTCGCTTTTGCGACCGGCTTTGCCTGGAGTGAACTCGATAATGCCGATGTCTATTTAAGCCCCTCCCCACTGTGGTCCGGGCTGACCAATTTCGAGGACCTGCTGCTGCGTACCACCCCGATCCGCCATC
>JAKANW010000613.1 GCA_021823555.1 Chloroflexota bacterium | reverse complement strand
AAGGTGATCCTTCCATTCACTGCCAGAGGCGGGATTCATCAGCCCGAGGAAATCCTCGCCAAAGGGAATGGGCTGACCGTCTTTATCATACAAAGCGGATTCGGGATGGGCGCGCCAGAACGCCGCTGAGGCGGCATACACCGCCAGATACGGCATCGCAGCGACCCCATGGCGGCGTGCCGTTTCAACCAGCTTTTTCACCGTCTGAAGCGACATCGCGCGCCCCAGCGGATCAATGTAATTTTCGATGGGGGCAAGTAATTCGTCGTGACGATATTGCCAATCGTAAAACTGCAAGCCATTGATGTGAAAGCGCACCAGTTCATTGATGGTGGAATCCGCGTCGGGGCGTTGGGCTGAGAAATCGGTCAGGCAGCCGTAGCGCGGGAAATCGGTCCAGGCGTTGAGCACATCAAATGAAGCGGCAGCCCGGCCAAGGGTCCGGTTGGATGCGTCGCGCAATTCAACCGTCGCGCCGTATCCGGCTGGTCGCGCTGGCGCATCCCATTGAATCCGAATCGTCTGCATTTTCGCTTTGAGGGAAGCCGGAACCTTGAATGTTTGCGGGGTATCGGCAAGATGTTGTATCGTTACGATCAACTCAACATCAGCAACCAGTTTGGATTGTATTTCAACAAGTAAACTAACCGTTTCGCCGGGATGAAAACAACCCTGCGCCGGATAAAAATCAACAATTTGCATGGATCAACCTTTCAAACCTGTGGTGGCGATGCCCTGTACAAAGTTGCGTTGGAAAATAAGATAGATCAGGATTACCGGGATGAGCGCGATCATGGTGGCGGCGAAAACGTGCCCCCATTCGGTGAGATGCTCGCCCTGATAGTTGGCGATGGCGATGGGCAGTGTCCGCAGGGATTCTTCGCGGATCAATATCTGTGCCCAGGCGAATTCCTCCCAGCTGTAAAGAAATGAGTTGATGATGACGACAGCCAGACCGGGTTTGGAAAGCGGCAGGATAATGCGCAAAAACACGGTCCAGGAATCGGCGCCGTCAATAAAGGCCGCTTCCTCCAGGTCGCGCGGCACCAATTCAAAGACGCCACGTAATAGAAAAGTCTGCATTGAAATGTTCATGGTGGTGTAAACCAGGATCAATCCCCACTGATTGTTAAACAGGGACAGCCAGGATGCCACGATAAATTGCGGGATGATGAGCATTACTGGAGGAACCATCATGCCCAACAATAAAATGGAGAAGAGTGTATCCCGCCCGCGAAACTTGACGCGCGCAAAGACATAAGCCAGCATGGAGGAAACCAGCAGGGTCAGGGTTACTGTCCCCACGGCTACTTTGACGCTGTTGAAAAAGTAGCGGTCGAAGTGGTTGGTGGTTAGGACATCAACATAGTTTTGAATAGTGAATGGGTTTGGCCACAAACGCGGAGGTACTTCGAAAATGGCGCTCTGGATCTTGAAGGACGTTGCCAGCATATACCAGAGCGGTAGCCAGACGACAGCCAGGCCGATCAGCAGGAAAAAATAGGTCCAGCCATTTGAGAAAAATTTTCGCATGTCTCTCATCCTTTAATAGTCAGCCGGTTTTTGCAGAAGTTTGAGTTGCAGGAGGCTGATAAGAAAGACAAACAGGGTTAGCCAGTAACTGATGGCCGCACCGTAACCAAAATCTTGTTTAAGAAAAGTAACCTTGGTCATCCACGTCAACACGGAATGAGTGCGGTCGAGCGGGTTGCCGCCATTCGTGATCAGAAAGAATGAAACGTAAGCGTTCAAGCCACCGATGATCAGGACGATCAGCAGATAAACCAACGTGGAGCGCAGCAAGGGCAGGGTAATAAAGCGAAATCTTTGCCAGCCATTTGCCCCATCCACTGTGGCAGCTTCATATAACTCTGCGGGTATATTTTGCAGGCCTGCCAGATAGATGATCGTTGTCCAGCCAACGCCCTTCCAGATGGCGAGCAGAGTCATGGGGACGAAAAAAAGTTTATCGTCAATAAACCAGCGCAGGTTGGTTGTAGTGATGTGTAAAACATCCCTGAGTACATAGTTGACCAGCCCGGCTTGCCCGTTGAACAGATATTCGAACAATACGCTGACGATTACCCACGAAGTGATCACAGGGAAATAATAGGAGACACGGAAGAAGGCCCTTCCGCGAATCTGTTGGTTGAGCAATACAGCCACCCAAAGCCCAAGCGCCATCTGCGCCGAAACTGTGATGATGGTGTAGATCAGTGTGTTGAGAACGGCATGGCGAAAAACCGGATCATTCAAAGCTCTAATGTAATTATCGAACCCAACCCAGGTCGACATTTCAGGGTTTGCCAGATTCCAATTGTAGAAGCTCATGCGCAGCGAGTATCCCATTGGCCCCAGCATAAATAAAAAGAAAAGACCAAAGCCGGGAAGCAGAAAAATAATGGTAGGCAAGACATCGTGAAAAAATCTTTGACTGGTCAATTGATGTTTTGGCTGGGCTCGCATACATTCTCCAAATGGAAGCTGGTCCTGTTTCTTGCGGGCATGGGACTGCGGAAACCTTCCCCGCAGTCCCATTTAGTTACAGTACTATTATCCTGTTATTTTAACAAAGCGTTGATTTCTTCAGCAGCCTGATCGAGCGAAGCCTGTACAGGTTGCTCTCCAAGCAGGATACGCTGATAGGCCTGGTTGATGGCATCGTCCATCTGCGACCACTTGGGGTGCGGTACGCGAGCCTGGGCGGTCTTCAATTGTTCCATGAAGATCCCAAAGTATGGAGGCAGAGCCGGATCGTTCTGGAGACCGGCAAGAGTTGGCATGATACCCACTTCAGCCATGATGCGCTGGGCATCGGGGCTCATGAGATATGAAAGCCACTTCATGGTAGCTTCCTTGTTCTTTGCGCTGTTAAAGATAACAACATCTTCACCACCTACAACCGAACTGGTTGTTCCATCGGGACCAGTGGGAATCAGTGCAAAGTTGGTCTGGAAGTCGGGATACATTGACTTGTATTTGTCCACCATCCATGGACCATCAATGATCATGGCATACTTGCCTTCGCCATGCCCGGCATCTGTGCGAGCACCGCGACCTTAGCGCCCACAACCGGCCTACCGCTGCCGTCCTTTACCGCAACAAAGATGCGGGCCCGCCCGGTCCCGACCACCGCCGGCGCCGTCCAGAGCTGTGCCTCATAAGGCCCCGCCGGGAGCGGCAGGGCGGCGTCCGTCGGCGAGAGGACGCCGAGAAGGAGCCAGAGGCTCCCCATCAGGACCAGTGGCCACTGCATTC
>JAKANW010000612.1 GCA_021823555.1 Chloroflexota bacterium | reverse complement strand
AAATGACCGGCGAAATCGCGGATGGCTGTGTAATGAATTACTGTGTCGCGCCCGAATATAACGACACCGCACTCGAACTGCTCGACAAAGGCGCCCGAAAGGCCGGGCGCAAACTCGAAGACCTCGACCGCCCGCAATTGATCGTCTGTTCGGTGGACCACGATCACGATAGAGCCATCGACTACACCAAAATGTTATTGTGTCAGTACATGGCACAGCAGCCGCACATCGCCAAAGCCTCGGGCGTTTCCGACGAAGTGGTACACGAGATCCAATCTATTTTGGGCTGGCCGGCCACCAAGGAACAGATCAACAAAGCCAAGCACTTCGTCCCCGACTCCCTGGTGGACAAGATCACCGCCTCCGGCACCCCCGAAGAAGCAAAAGCCAAAGTGGAGGAATACAAGAAGCGCGGTTGTACCTGCCCCATCCTGTATCCGGTGGGTGGAAATTTCAAATTACTGATTGATACCTTCGCACAAAAATAGTCTCATCCAGAAACCCGGTTTCACGCGAAACCGGGTTTCTTCTTACCCTTCCTTTTCAGATGACACGGCGGCTATTTGCAAATGTACCCGTGCTTGAAACTGCACCTTAATACGAACAAAAAGGTGATATTTGTCTCTTGCACGTGTTTTGAGGTAGGGCTACAATCCGGCCAATTAATTTTAGGAGAAAGACAAATGTCAGAACTTGCTCGAACCGTTGGCATTGGTTTCGCCGCCCGCGGCAAAGTCTCAGACGTGGTCCGCTGGGCCGACGGAGCGCGGCAAAAGGGAATCCATTCGGTGTGGATTCACGACAGCCTGTACGAGCGCGACGCGGTCACCTACGCCTCCGCCATCGCCGCGCAGGTACCGCAGATCCGCGTGGCGATGGGGGCGCTCAGCTCCTACACGCGCGCCCCCGCCCTGATCGCCATGACCGTTTCGGCGCTGGACGAGATGGCGCCGGGGCGCATCATCCTTGGCATGGGCACAGCCCTCCCGCTGCGGCTAATGCAAATGGGCATCCCCTACAACCCCGACGCGGGCGTGGAAAGCGTGAGCAAGGCCATTGACCTGGTGCGTGCCATGTGGGCGGGACAGCGCATCCCGTCCGCGACACCAAACCTGCCTCCCATCCAAGCCATGTTCCCGCCGGTTCACCGCGTTCCGATCTACATCGCCGCCTACCGGACGCCATTCCTGCAACTGGCGGGGCAAAAAGCGGATGGCTACCTCGCCCGCCCTGCCGAGTCCATCCCGAACATGAAGCGGCTCATTGCCAAATTGAAGAAAGCCTCCCTCGAGGCGGGCCGCGACGAAAACGCGGTGGACATCGCGGGCTATCTGCTCACCCACGTGGACAAGTCCCGCCGCGAGGCGCTCAACCGCGCCAAGCGCGAGCCGTTTGTCATTTACATGATGAGCGTGCTTTCCAACTTCTCGCTGGAGAAAGCCGGATTCGAGCCCGCCCTGCGCGACCAGATCGCCGCCGCGTGGCGCGTGGAAGATTACCACAAGGCCGCCGAGATCATCCCCGACGCAATGCTGGACGCGTTCATGCTGGTCGGCACCGCCGAGGAAGTGGCCGAAGGCGCGGCACACTTCAACGAAGCGGGCATGACCACGCCGCTCATCCAGCCTGTCTTGCAAGAGGATGACCAGATCCAGAAGTGCCTCAAGGCCGCGGAACTCTACGGGTCGCTGGCGGTCAAGGAGGCCGCGCCGGTTCGGGAAGCGGTCCCCGCCCTGACGTCGGAGGTGAAGCGGGATGACCGGCTGAATCCGTTCGAGCGCGCCTGGCGCCGCTTCGGGGCAGTGACCGAGATTTCACGCCCGTTCTCGTTCACTGCCTCGGCCATCCCGGTGCTGGCGGGCGCGGCCATCGCATTAACCAAGGGCGAGTTCAACCTGCCGCTGTTCATCATTGCGCTGGCGGCTTCGGTGCTGCTGCACGTGGGCACGAACATCATCAACGAAATTTACGATGTGCGCAACGGCATCGACTCGATCACGTCGCCGCGCGCCAGCCAAGCATTACTGAAGGGCCGCGTGACCGAGCGCGAGGCGTTCCATTTGGCCTATGGCGCGTTCGTGCTGGCGGCCCTGCTCGGCACGGCGTTGATCGCGGTGCGCGGCTGGCCGGTGGCCCTGCTCGGCGCCCTGGGCCTGGCGCTCGGCTGGGGTTACACCGCGCCGCCGCTGCAATACAAGTACAAGGCCATTGGAATGCCGTTTGTATTCATGCTGATGGGGCCACTGATGGTAATCGGTTCGTACTTTGTGATCACCGGCGGATTTGCCATCGAACCGCTGATCGCCAGCCTGCCCATCGGGCTGCTGGTGACGGCCATTTTGCACGGCAACGAATGGCGCGATATCACCGACGATGCGCGCTACGGGATTGGCACCTTCTCGGCATTGATCGGCCGCAAGTGGGCGCACCTGACCTACATTGGACTGGTTACCGCCGCGTACATCACAGTGGTGATCACAGTGCTGTTGAATGCCTTGCCTAGTGCGAGCTTGCTCTCGCTATTATCGCTGCCATTTTTCGTCCGCTCGATCCGCTCGGCAGAGATGGGTATCAATGGACTGCAACGCGCCATCGCCAAAATTGACTTGGAGACTGCCCAACTGCACGCCGTTTTCGGGGCGTTGTTTGTGATCGGGCTGGCGATTCATTTTTAACCTAACCCCCTGCCCCCCTTCCCTTTTTGGGAAGGGAGAGAATATCTCACATGAAAAAATCCACAGCACTTCTCGGCTTCGGAGCGATCCTGGCCGCCATCTTTTTTGCATTGACGTTTCGCGGTCCGCGCAAAAAATTCTGGGACCGCATGACCGGCACCGGGATTTCACTCGGTTCGCTGGCGCTGATATCACAGCCAGAATTACGACGCACAAAAATCGGCTTGAAGGAAATTTTTCTGGGTCTGCTTTCCGCGGCGGGACTATATGGCATCTTCCATATCGGCGACCGCCTGTCACGCGTCATCGTGCCAAACGGCGGTCAACAAATCGAAGAAATTTACGCGCTGAAACGCATCCGTCCGCGCAAAGAGCTCATGCTGCGGCTCGGCTTCATCATTGGGCCAGCAGAAGAATATTTTTGGCGCGGCTTTTTGCAGGACGCGCTGATGAAAAAATTCGGCAATTTCTGGGGCTGGATGATGGGCACCGCGGCCTATGGCGGAGTTCACATTGCCAGCGGCAACTTCACGCTGGTCGGCGCGGCCGCCATCGCGGGCGGATTTTGGGGCGGGTTGTACGCCCTCGGCT
>JAKANW010000611.1 GCA_021823555.1 Chloroflexota bacterium | reverse complement strand
CCGCGCCAGCCGCCGCGTACTTTGGATGGGTTGGCGCGCCGCCGTTCGCCGCGTCGTAGGGTGATAAAATGACAGCATGGAGATAGAACAGTCCCGCCCCGCCACCCTTGCCGAACAGATGGCCGCCCTGCGACAGGTCGTCCAGAAGACGCGCGCCGCCCTGCAGGCCACGCGCCGCGAATTTCCCGCTGGCACACTCGAAGGGTTGGCGCAGTCTGACCTGGAACTTGAACGCCTGACCAATCTCATTGCGAGCAACGAAGCGCAATTCCGCCACATGCTCGCGTTGACTGAGATCGGCCAGATGGTCAACTCCACGCTGGAATTGGATGAGGTTCTGCGCGTGGTGATGGATACCATCGTCAGTCTCACCCACGCCGAGCGCGGCTTCCTCATGTTGAAAGATGAAACGGGCAGTTTTTCGGCGCGCATGGCGCGCAACTGGGAAAAGGAATCCATCAGCCCGTCTGAGACGGCGCTCAGCCGCACTGTCATCCAAAAAGTGGTGGAAAGCGGCGAAGCCATCCTCACCACCAACGCGCAAGAAGACCCGCGCCTGAGCGGGCAGGAAAGCATCATCGCCTTCAACCTGCGCTCCATTTTGTGCGTGCCGCTCAAAGTGAAGAACGATTTGATCGGCGTCATCTACGCCGACAACCGCATCCGCTCGGGCATCTTCTCTGAAACCGAACGCGACCTGCTGACCGCCTTCGCCAACCAAGCCGCGGTGGCCATCGAAAATGCGCGCCTGTTCTCGTCGCTCAAACGCACGCTGGCCGAAGTGACCGCCCTCAAAAACCTGATGGAGAACGTCTTCGCATCCATCACCAGCGGCGTCATCACCTTAAACATGGAAGAACAGGTGACGCTCGCCAACCGCGCCGCCGAACAGATTTTAGGACAGGCATCGAAAGACCTTCTCGGTCGGCGCGTGGACGATGTGCTGGCTCCCGTTTCCAGAGACCTCCGCCCCCACCTGACCTCCGTCCGCCAAAAAGACACCCCCGTGGTAGACCTGGAATTCAGTCCCACCCTGCCCGTGCGCGGCCCAATGGATTGGCGCTTCAACCTGTCTCCATTGAAAGATGACGCGCAAAAAACCCAGGGCATCGCCATTGTGCTAGACGACCTGACCGAGCGCAAGCGCCTCGAAGCGCAACGCAAACTCTTCGAGCGCATGGTTTCACCAGCGGTCATCAACCAACTGGATCCAAACCAACTGCAACTGGGCGGCAAGCGCGTCTACATCACCACCATCTTCGCGGATATTCGCGGCTTCACTACCTTCAGCGAAAAACAGTCCCCCGAAAAATTGGTGGCCGTCCTAAACCGCTACCTGGCTGCCATGGCCGAGGCGGTGCTGGCGCAAGAAGGCACCATTGACAAATTCATGGGCGACGCCATCATGGCCTGGTTCAATGCCCCCATCCCCCAACCTGATCATACCCTGCGCGCAGTGAAGGCCGCGCTGTCCATGCGCGCCTCAGTCGAAAGTCTATACGCTGAATTGCCTGCGGAGGAACGCCTGGCATTCGGCGCGGGAATCCATTGCGGAGAGGCGGTGTTGGGATTGATCGGCACGGAAAAACGCCTCGAGTACACCGCCATCAGCGACAGCGTCAACATCGCCAAGCGTATCCAGGAAAATTCGGCTCGCAACCAGATTTTGCTCAGCCGCGAGGCCTACGGCCGCGTGCAGGGACAGGTGGAGGCGCGCAGCCTTCAGCCGATGACGGTAAAGGGAAAGTCCCAGCCGCTGGAAGTGTTCGAGGTGATCGGACTGATGTAATTTTGGTTTATGCTTGCATGGGGGGACAGAGATTGCGCGTTGCCGTCCGCATGGATTATTGAAATTGTCGGCGTCCCGTCAGGTGAAACAAAGCCCGCGCGACCGTAATGACCAGCACCATGGCCGACATCACACCGCCAATAACCACGAAGAAGAATCTCCAACTGGCGATGCGTTCGGCGATGAGCCGCGGCGCGGACAGGCGGATGCGCTCGCGCAGGCGTTGAGAAAAGCCCCTCGGAGGCGCGACCGGCTTCAGGGTCCCGGCCAGGTGCGCTTCGAGGTGGGTAAATGTCTCTTCGGAAGGATGGGATGATTTTCGTTGAGGCATGGGTCGGGTCTACTCCGCGGGATAGAGCACCAATCCAATCGTGCCTGGGCCAAAGTTGATAGCCAGCGAGATGGACAGGTCGGTCAAAACGGTATCTTTGACGTTGAAGATTTTTTTGGCTTCATCCAACAGGGCTTGCCCGGAGGCCAGGTCACGGGCATGGACTGAGGCCACATACACGGGCTGGTTGCCGTAGGCCTGCCGCCCCATTTCGAGCACGCGTTCGATGGCGGCTTTGCGCGTGCGGACCTTGTCCACCATCTCAACCACGCCGTCCTTGAGCACGGCGATGGGTTTGATGTTGAGAACGGAGGCCAGCGCGGCTGAGAGTGTGCCGACGCGCCCACTGCGGCGGGCGTAGTCGAGCGTGTCGAGGGTCAGGATGATCAAGACTTTTTCGCGTATGGATTCGATAAAGCGGACGATCTCGTCTGCGCTCTTGCCCGCCCGATCCATCTGACGGGCGGCGCGGCATATGAAGCCGGTGCCGATCGAACCGCCGAGCGTATCCACCGGGATGACGTTGAGTTCGCCCTTCAGTTCCTCCGCGGCCGCCACCGACGAAGCGTAGGTGCCAGAGAGTTTGCTGGTGATGTGAATGGAAAGGATGGTATCGCCGGGCTGGGCGACCTGTTTGTAAAATTCCACGAACTGATGCGGAGAGGGCTGGGAGGTCTTGGGATGGGGATAACTTTTCGAATCCACCAATTGATAGAATTCATCCAGGCTGAGATCCACATCCTGCAGGAAAGTTTTCTCCCCAAAGTGAATGTTGATGGGAATGCGATGAATGTCAAATTCCGTGTACCAGGAATCGGGCAGGTCCACTGCGCCATCGGTGACAATTTTTAACATGGCTCACTCTCCTCGAAATAAAGTCTGACCGCCGATCTCGTCACGCAGAGACAACAGGGTGCGGTGATACAGGCTTTTGACCGCGCCTTCGCTTCGTCCCATGATCTGTCCGATCTCGGCGTTGGACAGATTTTCCACGAATTTAAGGATCAGCAGGGTCTGCCTCTCGGACGGCAGTCGGCGGATGAAACGCAGGAGGGCTTCCTGCTCCTCGGTGCGGACAAGGTTCGTTTCGGGATGGTCGCCTTTAGCCGGCAGGATGGGGACATCGTCGAGCGGAATCTCCTGCTTGCGG
>JAKANW010000610.1 GCA_021823555.1 Chloroflexota bacterium | reverse complement strand
GAATGCCAATCGTCTGGCCGCGATATTTGAGCGGCACAACCAGCGCAGAACGCGCCCCCTCTGCATGGAGCACAGGCAGTCCGCTGGCAGGCATATCATCCACCCGCAACAGGCGCGGTGTGCGCAGAAATGGTGATATGGGATGCCCTTTGACAGAAGTGGAACGCGTGCCCATTCTCCGGTCATGGTTGTGGAACTCACGAAACATGTGCCCATCAGTTGAAAGCAAATACAAGGCAATCATTTCCGTGCCAAAGGAGCGCGCCAGCAGGTCGAACACGCGCCGGGCGATCTGGTCAAGATTCTGCGCGGAAGAGATCGTCAATGCAAAGTCGTTCAACATGCCGAGACGGCGCAAATGGCCGGTCATCTCGGAAAAGGTCGCTGCCACCTCCACCGAAGGAGCAGCGTAAACAGCCATCTCATGTAACCGCCGCCTCTCGTCCGGCGTCAATTCTTTTCGTCGCCACATGGCAAGCGCACCGATCAAGCGATGTCCGATAACCAGTGGGATGCAGACCCAGACCCCGACTCCCCGCTTCCCGCCGGCGCCTGGGATTGTCTCCCATTCAGGAGTCCCATGCGACACCGATACTTCCGTCAAAGTCCGATTGACCCGCCTCAGCAACTCATTCGAATCAAGCGGGAGGGAAAGACCCTTTGATTTGGCATCATTCCATTCGACTTCCACGTTCAAAGCATCGCCGCGGCGGAGAGCCAGCCATGCGCTTGCACAGGGCACGTTGCTCGTAAAAGCAGACAGGAGGCGTTCAAGAGAGCGCGGCAAATCGTAAGGCAGGCCGGCTTGAAAATCCGGCTGGATCTGAGCCGGCTTCTGCAGCGAAGAGCCGTCCAGGAGCGAAGCCAGCATCCGCCAGAGGCGCTGATTGTTGGCCGTCTGCTGCTTCGCGCCCACCAGAAGCGCCCGTGACGTTTCAGGAACAGGGAAGGCAAACAAACGGGCCGCTCCCAAAGCTGGATATGCAGATAGGGAAATAGAACGGCTGCCCTCGCCATCCATTGAACTACATAACCAATCGTTTAGGGAAGTCTCAGAAAGGAAGCGGTTAAGAGTAGGACGGGAAGAGCGCGATAAATTTTGGGCAGCCTGAATCTGCCACGCATCCCCCTCGCGAGAAACAAGCACGACCCAGTTTGCAGATGTGAGATGCAGCGCGTCTTTGAATTGTTGTTCGAGATGCGGCAATGTCCTGGTCGCCATAGATAAACAAATTATACAGCACCCTGAATGGTAAAATACCATCCAACATGACCGATTTGATTGTGATTGGCGGCGGCCTGGCTGGCAGCGAAGCCGCCTGGCAGTCTGCCCAACGCGGACTCAAAGTCAGGATATACGAAATGCGTCCGGAAACACCCACCGGCGCTCACCAAACGGCAGACCTGGCAGAACTGGTTTGTTCAAACTCGCTTGGCTCCAACCTCCCTGACCGCGCATCGGGCCTGCTAAAAAACGAGCTGCGGCACCTCGGCTCGATGCTGCTGGAGTGCGCCGAAGCCACTGCCCTGCCCGCAGGAGGTGCCTTGGCCGTAGATCGGGGATTATTCGCCCAGGCAGTCACCAAGCGGATTCAAAACCATGCGAATATCCAGGTGGTACGCCAGGAAATGAAAGAAATTCCAGACGCACCAACCATCATCGCCAGCGGGCCATTGACCTCCGAAAGTCTGTCCAAGTCCATTGCGGAACTGAGCGGCGAGGAGCACCTGTTTTTCTTCGATGCCATCGCGCCCATTGTGGCCGCCGAGTCCATCAACATGGAGATTGCCTTTCGCGCTTCACGTTATGGCACAGGCGAACAGGACGAGGGCGATTACATCAACTGTCCCCTTTCCAAGGAAGAATACGAAAACTTTGTCAAAGCCTTGCTGGAGGCCGAGCGGATCGAGCTGCGTTCGTTTGAAAACGCTATTCAGAACGGCGTAAAGGCAGGCCACTTTTTCGAAGGCTGCCTGCCCGTTGAAGTGATCGCCGGACGCGGCCACGACGCGCTGGCCTTCGGCCCAATGCGTCCGGTCGGGCTGGCTGATCCGCGTACAGGTCATCGTCCGTGGGCTGTGGTACAGCTCAGGCAGGACAACCTGGCAGGCAGCCTCTATAACCTGGTCGGCTTCCAGACCAACTTGAAATTCCCGGAACAGAAGCGCGTCCTGCGTATGATCCCCGGCCTGGAAAACGCCGAGTTTGTGCGCTATGGGCAGATGCACCGCAACACCTTCATTGCATCGCCCAAACTCCTGCGTTCCAGCCTGCAACACATTCAACGAGACGATCTATTCTTCGCCGGGCAAATCACCGGCGTGGAGGGTTACATGGGCAATATTGCCACCGGCCTGCTGGCGGGACTCAATGCAGCCAGGCAATTCCAAGGCCGGCCGCCGCTCATCCTGCCGGAGACCACCATGCTGGGGGCGCTGTGCCACTACGTCACACACGCCGACCTGAAGGATTTCCAACCCATGAAAGCCAACTTCGGCATCCTGCCGCCGCTCGAGCGCAAAACCCGGCTGGGGAAACGTGAACGCGGCCAAGCCTACGCCGAACGCGCGCTGCTCGACCTGGAAAGCTTTATGGCAATGAACAAAGACGAAAAGCACGGGAGATGAATCAATGACGAAACGAACCGCCGCCCTCTATCTGGGCGCGATTGGCATCCTGTTGGCAGGAGTCACGTTCTGGTACGCTGCCTCTTTCTGGACCCGGGCATCTGCTCCCGTTAAATTTGACGGCGCGCGTGCCCTGGCCGACGTGAAGACGCAAGTCGCGTTCGGGCCGCGCACGCCCGGGTCGGACGGCCATGCCAAAGTCGAGGCATGGATGCGGGCGGAACTCGAAGCCGCGGGCTGGACCGTCGAAATCCAATCCAGCGAAATGATGGGGCATCCCATCCACAATATCGTTGCCAAACGCGGCGACTCGCCGCCGGAGATCATCGTGGGTGCGCACTACGACTCCCGCCTGTATGCCGATCACGATCCCAACCCGGCCCTGCGGACACAGCCCATGCCTGGCGCAAATGATGGCGCTTCAGGCGTCGCCGTATTGCTGGGATTGGCGCGTTCCCTGCCCAAGGACACTGTTCCTGCATGGCTTGTGTTTTTCGATGCAGAAGATAACGGGGACATCCCTGGCTGGGACTGGCTGCTGGGTTCGCGCGCCTTTGTGGCACAAAACCCGGTCAAGCCGCGGGCAGTGATCGTGGTGGATATGATTGGCGACGCAAACTTGAACATTTACATGGAAAGAAA
>JAKANW010000609.1 GCA_021823555.1 Chloroflexota bacterium | reverse complement strand
GTACCCGCACAATCTGTCCGTCGCCGTGACCGACGCCCTGCATTATTTTATCGGCCATACCTGCAAGTCGCCCAAAACCGCGGCGCGCTATCGCGCGGTCGAGGCCGCGCATATCACTCACATGCTCAGAGACACCCTGGACGATGTCGCCGCGGGATACTTCAACATTCCGTGGGAATATACGGATGCCCACAGGATCGAACCCTGGGATGTGAACCACGCCTCCTACCGGAGCTGGGTGCTGGGACGCGTACAATTGGCGCGTGCCTGCTTTCAGGTTGGGAGGAACTACCTCGCTGAAGTCGAGTGCCTCCGCTGCCGGTTGGCCGGTTATGCCTATACCGCCCGCTTCGAAAGCGTGCTGGATACCATCGAGCACGATGACTTCGTGTTGCGATCTGTTTACCCTGAATGCAAAGGAATCAGCAGCGGACTACGAATGGCTTTATCAATTCTCTCTTCGGCAATGAACTTCGGACAGTCGGGTATGGCGCGCCGCACGGTTCAACCGGGTAATTCCCGCTAATACCATGAAAACACATTCTGTCATCGTCATCGGCGCGGGGATCGGCGGGATCACTGCCGCGACTCATCTGGCGCGATGTGGCATCCATGTCACGGTGGTGGAGAAGAACGCGCACCCGGGCGGGCGTTGCGACCGCTTCAGCCGCGACGGTCACCATTTCGATACCGGGCCGACTTTGCTTGTCATGCCATTGCTGTACGAAGCCGAATTCACGGCGCTAGGCGCGCACATGCAGAATATGCTGGAACTCCAGCGGGTTGATCCAACCTATCACCTGGTCTTCGATAACGGAAGCCAGTTGGCGTTGACTTCTGACATGAAATCAATGTACGAACAAATGGAGTCATTTGAGAAAGGTAGTTTCCAGGGACTCTTGCGCTACCTGGAAGAAGGGAATCGTCATTACCATCTGGGAATGAAACATCTGGTCAACCGCGATTTCCGCCAGGCTTCTGATTTCTTCACGCTGCAAAACATCTCTCTTCTTTATCAATTGAAACCGCTCCTCCGGCATTACGGCAATATGTCGGCCTATTTCGATGACCCGCGCTTGAAAGCTGCGTTTACTTTTCAAGACGTGTACATGGGCTTGAGTCCGTTCGACGCGCCGGCCACGTTTTCCATGATGCCCTATACGGAATTGACTCATGGGGTTTGGTATCCAAAAGGCGGCATGTATCGTGTGGTGGAAGCGTTGATGACGCTGGCGCGCCAGGCCGGCGTGGAATTCGTCTTCGATACGGCGGTGAAGCAAATTGACGTCAAGGACGCGGCGGCTCGCGCGGTGATCCTGTCCAACGGTCAACGCCTGGACGCGGACGCTATTCTGGCCAACGCTGACCTTCCCTACGTCTACCAGGATCTGTTACCGCAGGACGGGCAGGCTGAGAAGTTATCTCACAAGCGTTTTTCGTGTTCAGTTGTGAGTTTTTTCTGGGGAGTGGACAAGCGATATGAGCGACTTGGCGCGCATACTCTGTTTCTGGCGGATGATTATCGCGAGAACTTCGAGAGCATCATCCGCGACCTGGACCTGCCCGCCAACCCCAGTCTTTATGTTCACGCCCCGGCGCGGCTCGATCCATCCATGGCGCCGGTTGGGCAGGATACTCTCACGGCCATTGTTCCCGTCGGCCACATGAGTGAAAATGGGGAACAGGACTGGGCCGGGATCCGCGACAAGGCGCGCCAACATGTCTTTCGCCGATTGGCGACTCTGGGCATCACCGATCTCGAATCGCATATCAAATTCGAAACCACATTCACACCGCTCTCCTGGCGCAAACATTACAACCTGACGAAAGGCTCCACACACGGGTTGTGTCACAATCTGACTCAGTTGGCGTATTTCCGCCCGTCCAACAGGCATAATCGCTATCACAATTTATATTTCGCCGGCGCCAGCACCCGGCCCGGCACCGGGATGCCCACCGCCATGGTCTCCGGCCGTTTGGCTGCCGAGCGCATCTTGGATGATTTTCGAGGGGGTAATGTCGTACCATAAAAGAGCATTCAGACACAGGCAGGAGGAGCAACATTTTCGGCATTCAGTCTCGCAGCTCGCGTGGAGTATAATTTGACCAGAGGTACCGATGGACTGGCGAAAATTTATCGAATCTGACCCAAAGATGATGATGGGGAAACCCGTTATCAAGGGCACGCGTATTACGGTTGAATTAATCCTTGAAAAACTCGCCAGCGGCGAATCCTTCGAGCAAGTTATCGAGTCCCACCCACGCTTGACCGTTGAGTCCATTCGGGCGGCGATCGCGTTTGCTGCTGAAAATCTGCGCACTGATGTAATCTGCCCTGTTTCTACTGCCGCATGAAATTCGTTGCCGACGAGAACATTGATCTTCCCATCATCCCTCGTCTGCGAAAAGACAGGCACGAAGTCAATGCCGTCATCGAATTGGCCGCGGGCATTTTAGACAATGAAGTATTAAAGCTGGCAAATGTACAAGGCTTTGTTTTGCTTACCGCGGAAAGGATTTCGGGGAGATGGTTTATCGCGATCAACGTTACGCTTGTGGAATTGTTCTTCTTCGCCTTGCAGGGTTAAACAAGCAGGAAAAGGCAGAGATTGTCGCCAATGTGATCAAAGAACACGCCAGCGAATTGGAAAATGCTTTTACCGTAGTCTCCTCTCGCAATTTGCGCATTCGCCCAAGAATATAGTTGCAAAGCCCTACCGCCATAACGAAACAGACGCGCCATGTGCGCGTCTGTTCGTGAGCGGACGGGAGCCTTTTATTTGGCTTTGACGGTGATAGTCCTGGGTTTGACCGCTTCGGCCTTCGGCAGGGTGACGGTCAGCACGCCATTTTCGAAATCAGCTTTGGCCTTTTCGGTTTGGACATCGGTAGGGAGCATGACCGAGCGTTCGAACGAGCCATAGCGCTGTTCGCGGATGTGATAAGTGGCTTCCTTCTTTTCGTTCTTCACCTTGAACTCGCCGCGCAGGGTGAGCATGTCATCCGTCACAGAGATCTGCACGTCATCAGCCTTGAGACCCGGCAGGGCGGCTTTTACGACCACCTCGTCGTCGGTCTGGTACATGTCAATGGCAGGCATGGCGGAGACGCCACTCAGGCTGATGGGGCGGGTGAACGCATCGTCAAACAGCCGATCCATCGCCTCACGCAGGGTCATCATTTCGCGCACATGACCTGCCTCGGAAAATGTGACCAAGTAAAATGAGAGTCAAGCGCCAAAAAAGGAGCGAAACTCTTATGAACCGAAGAA
>JAKANW010000608.1 GCA_021823555.1 Chloroflexota bacterium | reverse complement strand
GCGACTTATCCGGCGGGATGGCGCAGCGCGTGGCGATTGCGCGGGCGCTCATTCATGACCCGGACCTGCTCCTGCTCGATGAGCCGTTCGGTTCACTGGATGCTTTGACCCGCGAACGCATGTGGATGGAGCTTTCGCGCATCTGGCAGGCGCGCCAGAAGACGGTCATCATGGTGACACATTCAATCGAGGAATCGTTGTTTCTGGCCGACCGCGTGCTGGTATTGACCGAGCGTCCCGGCAGTGTAAAGCTGGATTTGGCTGTGGATTTGTCTCATCCGCGAAAAGATGAGATGCGCTACACAGCACATTTTGGAAAGCTGGCACGGAAGTTGAAAGACGCGATAGGATGAGGCGGATAGAACGTTAGCGGGCAGACGGATATGCTTTCCGTCTGCCCACTGCAAGGAAAACAGCGAGTGTAACTACGGCAATGACTTGATCTCCGGCCCTTCCGTCCACGAGCCAGACAACTCGCCCAGTTGATAGGTGCCATTGCCGCGCAGCACAAACTTGCCCGTGCCGCTGGCCTCCAGATGGATATCATAACCGGAGAGTGCCACGGTAATTTCGCTGCCGCTCACCTCAGCGTTACCATCAAAACCGGCGTAACGGATCCACCCGTTGCCCAGTTCTGTTCGACGGCCGTTGCCGCTAACTTGGATGAAGGCATCCCCGGCGCGATCGCGAATCCACAAGACTCCGTTGCCGGAGATGTTGACGGTGCCATTGCCGCGCAGTCCGGCTAGGCCATCGCCGGAGGCGGTCAGGTGACCGGTGCCTCCGCCCGAATCGGCTAACGCGATCTGAGGGACAAAGGCAGTTGCGCCGAATAGGGCAATGGTAACCACGATGGAAAAGATAAGCGAAATTCGTTTGGTGTTCATTGGTTTTCTCCTTTTTGCTATTTCCAAAGCAAGAGAATGGCCTGCCCCAGATACTGATCGGCCAGGGCCGCGTTTCCTTCCAGCGTCGCATCCAGCGATTGGGTGTAGGCCTCCTCGGCGGCAGTCGTATTCACGCCTTCGGCCTGTCGCTCGGACAGCAGTTGCAGGTATAGGTTGTTTTTCTCTACGAAGGTCATCGCTGAAAAGTCTGGCGTGGGACTGGTGGTGGGTATCAGAGCGGGGGTCGAGGTTGCCGCGGGATTGGGGACAGGCGGAATGGTGGTCGAAATGCTGGCGGACGTGGGCGCAGCGAATGGCTTAATGATTTCCTTGAAGCGGGTGCAGCCCGTCGCCAGCAAAACGACGCTCAAGAGTAATAAGATCGAACGTTTCCTCATAGGCATCTCCAGTTTCCATCGTACACTGGAGGGATGAGGCGCTCATTGCCGGTGTGTAAAATCGCTGTAAAACATGGCCCCCGTTGGCTGCTATGGACTTGGCCAATCCAGTAACAAGACTTCGGCCAGCAGGCGCGCGTTGACGTTGGCCTCCAGCCGCGACAGGGATTTTTCCAAATCCGTAACCACGCGTCGGGCCTCGGACAATGGAACGCGTTCCGTCAAAGATTCGATTTCCTCCACCCGGTCAACGTTTGCCAACGGCGTGGACGCGCCGCCGGCGCGGAGAAACACATCGCGCCAGAATGAGAGCCATATCAGCAATACATTGCGCATGCCGCCTTTATCTTTGGCAAGGTTTTCGGCGTAGGCGAACTTGTCCACGCGCGAGGCCGAAAGCAGGGAGTGAAGATCACCGAGCTTCTCATCGCGGAACGCCAATTTAGCCGGCTCCTGTAAAAGTTGCAGAGCGTAGCCCGGGCGTCCGCCGCTGATGTGCGACAGGAGGCGAGCCTTATCAACGTCCGCGCCGTGCTGCTTGAGAAATGACTCGACCGCATCCAATGGCAAAGCTCGTAGCCGGACGACCTCACAACGCGAGACAATCGTCGGCAGAAGTTGTTCCGGGTTATCGACAGTCAGGATCAGAACGGCGTACGATGGCGCTTCTTCCAGTGTTTTGAGCAGGGCGTTGGCCGCGTTGTCATTAGCTTCCTGAAAACGCAAAAAGAGGGCTACGCGATATTTGGATTGATACGGCTTGAGCGTCAGCGTCCGGCGCACTTCGCGAACCTGATCCACTTTCAAGATTCCACCCTCAGAATCTGCTTGAATGACGGTCAGATCAGGATGCCGCATCGCTTCGATCTGCTTACAGTCTCGGCATTGGCCGCAAGGCACACCCGGTTCGACCGGTTGCGTGCAGTTCAAGGCTTGAGCGAGGCGCAGGGCTAATGTGCGGCGCCCCACGCCTGGGGGTCCCGCGAACAGATACGCATGGCGTGTTGCATCGCGTGTGACGTGCTGGCGCAGCATGTCCACAGCCCATTCGTGGCCGAGCAATCCCCAATTTTCAATCATCAGCATCCAGTATACAACAAGTGGATTGTCTGTTACCTATTTCAATCTTTTCCCGCTCTGAGTCTCAAATATGATTCATATCGTTCGGGGAATATCTTGCCCGCCTCCACCGCGGCGCGCACTGCACAGCCCGGTTCATGTGTGTGCATGCAATCACTGAACTGACATCCAGATACCAATGGCGCAAGTTCGGGGAAATACGTATCCATTTCTTCGGGCTCAGTATCCCATAAGGCCAGCGATTTCCATCCAGGAGTATCCGCCACGTAACCGCCGCCCTCCAGCGCGAACATTTCGCGAGTAACGGTCGTATGTTTGCCTTTGTTGGTTGCGCTGATGTCATTGACGGCCAATCCAAGTTTCGGTTGGATCGCGTTGAGCAGGCTCGATTTGCCCGCGCCGCTTGGCCCGGCCAATGCGCTGATTCTGCCCATCAGTTGAGCCTCGAGTTGGTCAACGCCCTTGCCGGTTTTAGCCGAGGTGTAAATCACGCGATAGCCCACCGGCTCATATAAGCCAAAAATTTCTCTGGCCTTCCTCGTTGTGACCAGATCAATTTTGTTTGCAACGATGACCGCTGGTATGCGTTGTTTTTCTGCAATGACGAGGAATCGATCCAGCATCCGCAACCTTGGGTTTGGCTGCACGCAGGCGAAGACAAACACTGCCTGATCCGGATTCGCCAACAAGACTTGTTGATAATCGCCTTGCGGTCTCGGGTCGAGCCGGACGATGGCCCGCTTCCGTTCCTCGACCTCTTCAATCACGCCGGACCCGTCAGTCAAAACGCGGATGCGGACGCGGTCTCCCAGCGCGGCGATGTCTCCGGCGGCTTTGCCCTGTTTGAGTTTTCCGCGTAACTGGCAAACAACGAGACCCTCTCCGATTTCTACCGTGAAGAAACCGGA
>JAKANW010000607.1 GCA_021823555.1 Chloroflexota bacterium | reverse complement strand
GATAATGAGCAAAGCATGGAAGTCCAAGGACAGGACCAGGTCACCGGTTTGCCGCGTCCGGTTACGTTGACTACAGGCGAGATCGTCGATGCCTTGCAGGAACCATTGAAGCGCGTGACCGAATCTTGCCGGCGCGTACTCGAAAAGACCCCGCCCGAGCTTGTTTCGGACATCATCGACCGCGGTGTGGCGATTTGTGGCGGCGGCGCATTGTTGCGCGGCATTGACAAATTGCTGACCAAGACACTTGGCGTTCCGGCCTACCTGGTAGATAACCCGATGACTTGTGTGGCCGAAGGCGCGGCTAAAGCGCTGGGCATGTATAACGTGCTGCGGCGCAGTCTGCCGCAGGTGTAAAAAGCAAAACGGCTTCCTCATCGGAAGCCGTTTTTGATTGGCAATCTGTAGCGCTACAAGTAATACGTCATTCTTTGCAAGTGAGTGGCAGGATCGATATGCTGCACTTTTACATCCGGCGGGACATTGAGCGTGATGGGCGCATAGTTGAGAATGGCTTTCACGCCTGCTTGGATCATCTTTTCTGCCACTTCCTGAGCCGCCACGGCAGGGACGGTGAGCATGGCTACCTTGATGCCTGCCGAGCGAATATCCTCCACAAGGTTATTCACATCCCGGACGGTGAAATTTCCGATTTTTTGACCAATTTTTTTCGGGTCGTTGTCAAAGACCATCACAATGTGGAACCCCCGGTTTGTGAAGCCTTGGTAGTGGGCCAGCGCGTGTCCCATGTCGCCGGCCCCGACCAGAGCCACATCCCAGATGCGGTCCACTTTGAGGATTTCCCGCAGGCGTTCCAACAAGAAGGGGATGGAGTAGCCGGTCCCTTGTTTGCCAAATTCCCCAAATTGGGAAATATCCTTGCGGATCTGAGCGGCAGAAATGCCAACGCGTTCGCCGAGTTCCTGGGATGAGGTGGTTTGTACTCCCTTATCTGCCATGCGTTGCAGGGCGCGCAAATAAATTGGCAAACGCCCAATAATGATGTCTGGGATTTTGTCTGCGTTCATCGGGTTTCCCTCGCCGAGTGAATTTGTACTTTGACTCTACCATAAAATGGTTGTTTTGTACAATTCTCCACAAATGCCAGAAATATGGGGTATATGTCCTAAGCGCTCCTGAATTGATTGGGTGACTATTTCCAACCGCGGACTTGATCGTCTGCGTTTTTTCCACCGAGCAGTTTGTAAATGTTGACTGGAGCAGTCTTGCCTTTGACGGTCACCGAGTCGGCAAAATCGGTGTTGAATTCCTCCTTGACCAACTGGTAGGTGCTTTCACTGATCAAAATCGGCCACACATAGGTTTTGGTCAAATCTTGGATGCGCGCCGCCAAATTGACCGAGTCGCCGATTACCGTGTAGTTGATGCGCTGCGCCGAACCGAGCATGCCTACGAACACATCGCCGGTATTGATGCCAATTCCCATTTCTAGGTTTGGCCGTGGATGCCCTTCCTGCTCCCAGTGCTTCTTCAGGTTTTCCAAGGCTTTGCGCATATCCACGGCGGCGCGGACGGCGCGCATGGCGTGGTCTTCGTATGAAACCGGCTCCCCAAAGAAGGCCATAATGGCGTCGCCTTCGTACTTATCCACTGTGCCGCCATGTTTGTAGATAACTTCGGTCATAGCTTCCAAGTAGGGGTTGAGCACGTCTACCACCTCTTCCGGCGTGAGTTTTTCGGAGAGCGTGGTGAAACCGCGGATGTCGGAGAACAGGATGCTGAGGTTGGCGCGTTTGTTGAGTGAGGTGATGTCCCGCGTGGCAATGATTTGGTCCACCATTTCGGGGGAAATGAAACGCGTGAAGAGGTTACGCACGCGGCGCTTCTCTAATTCCTGCGAAACGGCCTGCTCGATGGTCGGCAGGGTGACTCCCAGGAAGAGCATGATCTCCGGCCCAACGATGGGTAGGTATACTCCCTGACTGACAAAGAACACATAGCTCAAGTTCAAGTACAGCAACATGCTGACGGTTAGGAGGCCGATGGTCAGGGATGGTTGTTTGGAGCGGCCGATGGTCGCTGCCAGCAGTGCTGCCAGCAGGACGGCCAGTAAATCAATCCAGAGCGGTGTTTCGCGCAGGTATTTTCCCTGGAGCAATGTATCCACCGCGTTTGCCACGATCTCCACGCCGGGCGTCTGCAGTTGGGCCGAGAACGGCGTTGGGAAAACATCATGCAGGGTGATCGTCGTCGCGCCGATTAGCACGATCTTGTCACGAAATGTTTCGGGCGGGTAATCGCCCAGCACCAGGCGATAGGCAGAGTAGGTGGGATAGGTGGAGGCCGGACCAGCAAAATTGACGAGGAGCCTTCCACCGCTCAAGGGAATGTTCCGCTTGTTGAAGATGACGCTGCCTGGGGTGGGATGGGAAGGCTCATTTACACCGAGATACAGACGCGCCGCCTCAAAGGCCCAGTTGTAGTAGGGCTTCTGGTCGTACGTGTCAAAGGCCTGGACGCTGCGGGTGATGGCGTCTGGGTCGCTGACAACAGCGGTGAGCCCCATCCCGTCCAAATTGTCCCGAAAGAGCGCCAGAGCTTGTTGCAGGGAGGAGATGACCTGACCTCCCTGCACGCTGCGCGAGATTTTCACGACCGAGACGAAATTTTTCGCATCCTGAATAGATTGCGCCAGCGCTTCATCCCCTGCCGGGTTTGGATCTGCTTCAAAGAGGGTGACATCCAACCCGACCACGCGCGCGCCGGCCTGGTTAAGCGCGTCCACGATTTGGGCGAGGTAAGCGTGCGGCCAGGGCCATTGATATCCCGTCCAGCTAAACGATTCGTCGTCGATAGCCACGATGACAATATTCCCGGAAGTGGGCTGTGTTCCCCGCACTCGCATCATCAGGTCGCGGATGGCAAGCTCCATACTTTGCAGGGGGGTATTGGCGTTGCCGGAAGCGGCTAGAAGTTGGCCTGAGATCAAGGCCAGTGCGATGATGACCAATAGAATCAAACGCAGGGATGGTTTGCGGAATGTCATTTTTTACTAAAATTTTCCTGGTGTGGGTTTAGCATCCATTCGGCCCGCCCGGATCCCTCGCTATGGGGCTGAGCGGCGAAGGCCGCGTCGTCCCTGTCGGGCGAGCTCGGCCTTCCGCTCGTGCCTCTCCAGGCCGCGCCCTCCGGCGCGACGAAGCTCCGCCCGTCGACCCGCACCACGATGTCTCCGCGAGCTGCGCGGATCCCGAGGTTCAGGGCGGCCGCCTGGATACGCCGCGGATTCTCAAGCAGACGGATGGACGGAGCG
>JAKANW010000606.1 GCA_021823555.1 Chloroflexota bacterium | reverse complement strand
TCGGTCCGCTTGAGGCGGCTCTTAAATCCGCAAAGTTCAACGTGCAAACCGTCGAGGATGCCCAGTCGCTGATGTGGGGCAAGCTGGTCATCAACGCGGCTATTAATCCGCTGACCGCCTTGTTGCGAGTCCCGAACGGCGAGTTGTTACAGCGTCCCGCTGCGCGCGGATTGATGGCTCTGCTGGCGCGTGAGACTGCCGCTGTAGCTTTGGCGGAACAGGTGCGCCTGCCGTTCGAGAACCCGATCGCGGCTGTGGAGGAGGTGGCGCGCAAGACGGCTGCCAACCACTCGTCGATGTTCCAGGATGCGCAGCGCGGCGCGCCGACCGAGATCGACGCCATCTGTGGGGCGGTGACGAAGCGCGGCGAACGGCACAGCATCCCCACGCCGATCAATCACGCCTGCTGGCAGTTGGTGCGGGCACTGGGGAGTGCTTGATAATTTACGTGATATTCGTCCGATTTTCTTATGCTTTTATGAGTAGTCCGGCTGATTTGTTGCATGGTAAGATATTGAAAACACTTTAGTTTCGTTTGGAGGTTTTCATGCGCAAATGGTTGTCACTGCTCATCCTGGGGGTCCTGCTCGTATTCCCATCCCTGGCTTCTGCGCAAGGCCCGATCCATCTCGCCAAGCTGGATGTTAAATTCTGGCCTGAATATGATAAACCAAGCATGTTGGTGATCTATGATTTTGAACTCAGCCCTGATACGCCCCTGCCTAGCAGTGTCACGTTCCGCATCCCGTTGGGAGTCAGTGTGCATGCAGTGGCTGCGCTTGAGGATACAGGCTTGTTCGAGACGCCTTATCAGGGACCCACGCCGGCGGGCGATTGGCAGACGCTGACCATCCCCATCGATAAAAAGACCAGCTATCATTTTGAGTACTATGTGCCGTTAAATATAAACGGCGATAAACGCCACTTCACTTATATTTGGGCGGGGGATTACGCTGTGGATAAGTTGGGCATCAGCGTCCAACAGCCGCCCGATGCCACCGACCTGACCGGGAATCCCGCGCTCGAATCTTTTGTCGATACCGACGGCCTTACCTATCACACCGCCCAAGTCGCAGATTTGAAGGCGGGCGAGCAATTCACTTTTACTGTGCAATACAACAAGACCACCGATACCTTGACGGCCCCGTCCACCACGGTCCAGCCATCGGAGCCGCTGGGTCAGGGTACAACGGGAAGGGTTTCCCTCGGAGTCTACGTTCCTTATATCATCGGCGGCCTGGGCGTCTTATTGATCGCCGGCGGGGCTGGATATTACTTCCTGTGGATGCGGCGCGACACACCCCAGAAATCGCGCCGCCGCGTTCGCCCACGCGCCAGCGAGGAAAGCACGACAGGCGCGGATATTTACTGCCCTCAATGCGGGCAGCGCGGACGTTCCGGTGACCGCTTCTGCCGCGTCTGCGGCACCAGATTACGACAGGAGAGTTAAGGTCCCGAAGGACCCGTCATGGAAGCCCTGCGGCTCGCCGTCATCTATTTCTTTTACGGCCTCACCTTCTTCAGCATGGGGTTACTCGTGGCGATGGAGGGCGGCCATTCCACGGACCCGCGTTTGCGTATGGCCCTGCGGCCGCTGGCAGGTTTTGGTCTGGTACATGCCATAGGCGAGTGGCTGGAGATGTTCAAGTTGGCGGGAGTCATAAGCGAACAGGCCGCCCCGATCCTGATGATCGTCGAGTTGATCCTGCTGGCTTTCTCATTCCTCTCGCTGGCGGCCTTTGGCAGTTATCTGCTTTTGGGCGTGGAATCCACCTGGCGCATCAGCCTCACAATCCCATTAATGCTCGAAGCCGTGTGGGTCTTTGGGCTGTTGAGCTTCCGATCCATTTACCCGGTCAATGAAATGCCCGCCGTCGCCGATGTCTGGACTCGGTACAGCATCGCCATCCCTGCCGGGTTGCTGGCAGGTTTTGGGTTGGTGGCGCAGCAACGCGCCTTCCGCCGCGCGGGTCTGATCCGCTTTGGGCAGGACAGCCTGTGGGCGGCGATCTGCTTCGGCTGGTATAGCCTCTTCGGCCAGATATTCACACGCGTGAGCCTCCTGCCCCCGTCCACTTTTATAAATGACGGGCTATTCCTGGAAGTTTTTGGGTTCCCGATCCAGATCCTGCGCGCCGTTTTGGCTTTTGGAGCGGCCATCTTTGTGATCCGCTTCCTGCGCGCTTTTCAAGTGGAGACTGATTTGCGGATCGCCAAACTCCAGGAAGACCGTCTCATGGAAGCGCGCAAGCGTGAGCAGTTACGCGCCGAGCTTTTCCGCCGCGTGGTGGCGGCGCAGGAATCGGAGCGGCAGCGTATTGCGCGCGACCTGCACGACGAAACGGGCCAGGCCTTGACCGCGATCGGCATGGGCTTGCGCGGCGTCACGGATAGCCTCAGTCCGCGCAACAAGGCGGGATTAGCCATCCTGCACAGACTCCAGTCGCTGACGGCCGATTCGCTCAAGGAACTGCAACGCGTCATCTCGGACCTGAGGCCTTCGCACCTGGACGACCTGGGCCTTTCCGCTGCCCTGCGTTGGTACGCGGGCCGCCTGCAGGAACTTGCTCCGCTGACGGTCAAGGTGGATATCACGGGCGAGGAACAGCCGATCGATGAGGCAGTCAAGATCACGGTTTTTCGTATCGTCCAGGAATCACTTAATAACACGATCAAACACGCCAATGCCACGGAAGTGAAAATTGACTTGAGTTTTCGAGAGAACGGAGTCCACATCCTGGCGCGCGATAACGGGGAAGGCTTCGATCTCGATAAGATCAAGATCCGTCGGTCAAGCCGTCCTTCGCTGGGCCTGGCGGGCATGGAAGAACGCGCCGCTTTACTGGGCGGCAGGGTCACAGTCCAATCACGGCCTGGGTATGGGACTGAGGTGGAAGCCCTGATCCCGTATCACGTTGCAAGTCTCGAGGTGAAAGATGAGTACACGCCTGTTGCTGGTGGATGACCACGCCGTTGTCCGCTCGGGGTTGAGGATGCTCCTGGAGGGTCAGCGCGATGTGGAAATCGTGGGTGAGGCGGGCACGGCCGCGGAAGCATTGGAAAAAACCTCCCTCTTAAATCCAGACGTGATCCTGATGGATATTGGTCTGCCTGATAAATCGGGCATCGAGGCTACGCGCGAGATCAAGAAAAAATTTCCGCGAGTCTCGGTGGTGGCGCTGACGATCCACGAGGATGAGGAATACTTCTTTAAGATGCTGGATGCCGGGGCCTCGGGTTACGTGCCCAAACGCGCCGCACCGGAGGAGTTGCTCTCGGCCATTCAAATCG
>JAKANW010000605.1 GCA_021823555.1 Chloroflexota bacterium | reverse complement strand
AGGACGAGCAGGTACGCCAGGCCCAGGCGGCTATTACGCGGGACGCTCAGTTGGTGGATGATGGCAAAAATAGCAATCACTGCTACAGTCAGAAGTGCGCCACCCACCAACCCGGCACTGCCTTTTGCTATGCCGGTGGAGATAAGCGTTTTTTGGAGGCTGACAAAAGATGTAGCTGGGGAACGGGAAAGTGTTCCAATAAATGAATCCCCAAGGCGAAACAAGTCTGTTGTTTCAAAGAAGGAGATAACTGTCAGGAAGGCGACGAATCCAAGGATAATTTGCAGGCCTCGCACAATGATGTTCGATACTCGATTACGTGGTTGGCGGAAAAATATCTGGTAAAAGTAATACTCGATTAACCCCAAGCCGATCAGAATTCCAACCAGGAATGTGCCAATCTGCCCTAGGCTGGATGTGATTTTGGCCGGAGTAAGAGTAATTCCTGCCGAGTAGGGGGAGATTAAGGTGTTCAGCAGAAAATACAGAACGAACAGGCCTGCGATCCAGTAGAGATATGGCAGAAATATACGGAGCTTGGATTGTTTTTCCATGCCTAACCTCGCAAGTAAAGACAAATAGAGGGGGGGCATTTGCCCCCCCTCTCAACATTAAATGATCGACTAGGGTGTAGCAGTCGGGGTTGGTTGTCCGAGCGTAGCGACGCATTCGTCTGCGGCGGTTTGAGCAGCAGCAGCGGCGTCAGCGGGCTTGAGCGTACCAGCCATCACACCTTCGAGGTTCGGGCGCCAGGCATCCCAAGCGCAGCGCATTTCGGGGGCGGCTGGCTGACCGCGGCCGTTTGCGAGGGCGGCCATGGAACCGGCCAGGATCGGGTCGCTGGTGATGGCGGGATCCTTGGCAACTTCAGAGTTGGAGGGCAGGCGCTTGAACTGATCCAGCCACTTCTTCTGAACATCAGCAGAGGTCATGTAGGTGATGAACTTGATAACGGCGTCTTTCTTGGCGGGGTCATCGAGTACGGGCTTGGCAACCATGAAGTACTTGCCGGCGGTCATTTCGGTGTAGGGTTTGCCGTTGATCGGGGGGACCGGGGCAACACCCATGTTGTCACCGAGGGCCTTGGTGTAGTCGCCCAGCGACCAGTCGCCGTTGATGATCATGGCGGCCTTGCCGTCTTTCATCAGGGTGTCGGCGCAGTTGTAATCGCATTCCGCGGGCACAACACCGTCGGTCTTCAGCTTGGCAACAAAGGTCAGGTAGTCGATGAAGGCCTGGTTGTTGAACTGAGGCTTGTCGTTCGCATCCAGCGGCCAGCCGCCGAAGGCGCCATAGAAGCCAGCGCCCCAGAAGGGCTCGTTCAGGTTGTAAGCAAAGCCCTGGATATCGCCCTTGGTGAGGGCCTTGGCCTGGGTGATCAGGTCTTCGAAGGTGGCGGGCGGGGTGGCAATCAGGCTCTTGTTGTAGATCAGCATCAGGTGGTTGCCATAGTTATCCGGAACGCCCCAGAGGGTGCCGCCGACAATCGCCGGATCGAGGGAGCCCTGGAAGAACTGGCTCAGGAATTGCTGATCGAACATTTGGTTGACCGGGGCGATGATGTCCAGCGCGCTGAAGGGACCGGCGAAATCATTCGGGACGCGCACCACATCGGGCGCGGCGTTCGCCAGCGAGGCGGTCTGGAACTGATCGCGCAGCGCTTCGTTCTCGTAGTGAGTGCGCTCCACGGTGATGTTCGGATTGGCGGTCTGGAAGTCAGCGATCAATTGATCGATGAAAACATCCACATCCTCGCCTTCCTGTTCCCAGAAAGCAATGGTCACAGGTTCAGCCGGGGCCTGTGTTGCTGGCGCCACGGTGGCAGGGGGCTGGGTCGCGGCCGCAGGCGGTTGGGTAGCTGGGGCCTGGGTGGGAGTCGCGCTTGGGCCGCAGGCAGAAAGCACCATCGTGGCAGCTACCAGCAGGCTCAACGCGAGTATCAGATTCTTTTTCATCTTTCTCTTCTCCTTAATTTTGGGGTGAAATTGTTTATCGCATTTGTACGTGGCAGGTGGAATAGGGTGGTTTGTTCTCTAACATCACCTCCTTTGTAGGTTGGTTAACGAATTGCCTGTTCTGTTTCCTTATCGAAAATATGGAAACGATCCATGTTAAAAGCGATCTGGATTTGGTCATTGACACGGTATTGTGAACGCGGGTCAACGCGTGCGACGAACGAATTGGCGCCGCTCATCAGGTAAAGTACGATCTCGTTGCCCATTAGTTCGATCACATCCACTGTAGCAGACACTTTTTCCGTGTGCGTGTTCGGTGGGATGAAGTCTGGGTTATGAATGTCCTCAGGCCGCACGCCAAAGATGACCTTCTTTCCATCATATTTCATGTATGGACCAGCTTGCTCAGCGGGAATCTTGACATTGAACGAGCCGGTGTCGACGAACAGGTTGCCGCTGTCCTTTTTCAAGGTGGCAGAGAAGAAGTTCATGGCAGGCGAGCCGATGAAGCCAGCGACAAAGAGGTTGTTAGGTTTGTCGTAAAGATTTTTGGGCGTGTCGAGTTGCTGAAGTTCGCCCTTGTTGATCACAGCAATGCGGGAAGCCATCGTCATTGCCTCTACTTGGTCGTGCGTCACGTAGATAAACGTGGTGTTCAGGCGCTGGTGCAGTTTGCTGATGTTGGCACGGGTTTCCACGCGCAGTTTGGCGTCCAGGTTGGAGAGCGGCTCATCGAACAGGAAGACCTTCGGCTCGCGGACGATGGCGCGGCCGACCGCCACGCGCTGGCGCTGACCGCCTGAGAGTTGGCGCGGCTTGCGATTGAGCAGGTCTTGCAGGCCGAGAATATCCGCCGCTTCCTGGACACGACGCTTGATCTCGTCCTTCGGCATTTTTCGCAGTTTTAGGCCGAACGCCATGTTATCGTACACAGACAGATGGGGATACAAAGCATAGGATTGGAAGACCATGGCGATATCCCGGTCTTTCGGCGCGATATCGTTGACCACCCGATCGCCAATGAGAATTTGCCCGCTCGTGATTTCCTCCAGCCCGGCCAGCAGGCGCAAGGCGGTGGTCTTGCCGCAGCCAGAAGGACCAACTAGGACCAAAAATTCCTGATCTTCGATCTTGAAACTCAGATCATTGACAGCTTTTACGCCCCCGAAATCCTTGACGACATGATCGAACGTGACACTAGCCATGGAATCCTCCGTTTCGGAAAGAATATAGTAATTTGATTATAACTCCAACTCTTTCCACAAACATTAGGCCATTTCTTGTAGAGCAGTCGAGATCCCTTCCACGATGGCTCCCATGCTGCTGGAGCGCCGGCCCAGCATAGCCGT
>JAKANW010000604.1 GCA_021823555.1 Chloroflexota bacterium | reverse complement strand
GCCCTCGCGTTCGTTATCCGAGCGGGCGATGCGGTTCTTCATCTCGCCCAGGGTGTGGAACATGTGTACGATGGGCGTTCCGCCCCAGGCGTCCGAGAGCGCTTCGGCGGCCAGGCCAGACATCCAGTAATGGCTGTGGATCAGGTCGTAATGAATATCCTTCTCCGCCGCGAACTGTTTGACGCCTTCCACGAACTCCGGAATATACTCAACCAGGTCCCGCTTCGCCAACGGGACCTCGGGGCCGGCCGGCACATGGACAACGCGGTTGCCATACCCCAGGTCATGCAGCACGTGCGGCACATGTTCATCCTGGGAGCGCGTGAACACATCCACGTGGACGCCCATGCGACCCAACTGGCGCGTCAAATCCCGGACGTACACGTTCATGCCGCCGGTGTCCTTGCCGCCCAGGGTCGCCAGCGGACAGGTATGGTAGGAAATCATCGCAATTCGCAGCATAAGTAACCCTCGCAGTCTTATAGACGACGCGGACTTCCAAAAACTTGCGGGTTTCGTTTTTATCTTGTATAATCCCCGCCGCCGTAAAACAAACTGGCAACTTGCCTGCCCGCCAAAGTAGCTCAGCTGGTAGAGCAGTCGATTCGTAATCGACCGGTCATGGGTTCAAATCCCATCTTTGGCTCAAAGAGAACGGAAAAACACGCGCTGTACTGTGCGTGTTTTTTCATTAAGTCCATGTATAATTCCGCCAATATTTTTACCCGGAGGGTATCCATGAGTCACCTGTCTCCCCGTCCCTGGGTCGCGGGCCACGCGGATCAATTTATCCGGTCCCTGGCTGCGGAATATGCGTCCCTGCCTGCGGATGCGCTGGCTGACGAGATCGAACGACTGGCGAATAAGAATCGCCAGATCCATGACCGGGAGTGCATCAATCTCAATCCCGCCACGAACGTGATGAACCCACGCGCCGAGGCTTTGCTTTCCAGTGGGATCGGTGTGCGTCCCTCGCTCGGTCATCCCGGCGACAAATATGAAACAGGACTGGAAGCCATTGAGCGCATCGAGGTCATTGCTATAGAATTGGCATGTGAGATCTTCGGCGCGAAGTATGCCGAACTGCGCGTGCCGTCCGGCTCCATCGCCAACCTGTTCGCGTTCATGGCCGCCTGCCAGCCCGGGGATTCGATCATTGCGCCGCCGCCTTCGATTGGCGGGCACATCACCCATCACCAGCCCGGTGCGGCGGGCCTGTATCACCTCAACATCCACTCCGCGCCTGTGGACGCGGCCAGTTACACCGTGGATGTGGACGCGCTGCGCAAACTGGCGAAGGAAGTCCGTCCCAAGCTCATCACCATCGGCGGCAGCCTCAACCTGTTCGCGCATCCCGTCAAAGAGATCCGTGCCATTGCAGATGAAGTCGGCGCGTACGTGCTGTTCGACGCGGCGCACCTGAGCGGGATGATCGCGGGCCATGCCTGGCAACAGCCGCTTGAGGAAGGCGCACACCTGATGACGATGTCCACCTACAAGAGTCTGGGAGGTCCGCCCTCGGGCTTGATCGTGACCAACAACCCGCTTCTCGCGGAACGTTTGGACCGCATCGCCTACCCCGGCCTGACCGCCAACTTCGACGTTTCCAAAACCGCCGCACTTGCCATCACACTCCTCGACTGGAAGGAACACGGCCGCGCCTACGCCAAGTCCATGGCAGAGACAGCTCACGCGCTGGCTGAGAATCTCTCCGTACAAGGGCTGCCCGTCTACGCGCGCGAAAAGGGATTCACCACCTCGCACCAACTTGTCGTCGAAGCGGGAAAATTCGGCGGCGGACAAACGGTCTCGAAACTTTTGCGGCGCGCTAACCTGCTTGCCAGCGGGATCGGCCTGCCCCTCCCGCCCGTCGAAGACGATATGAACGGGCTAAGGCTGGGCACGCCGGAGATCGTCCGCTGGGGGATGGAGGCGGAGATCATGCCCGAGGTGGCGCGCTTCTTTGGCAGAGTCCTCGTCAGCGGAGAATCGCTTGAAGGGGTGGCGGCAGATGTCAGGGCGTTCCGAAGCGGGTTCAATCGTCTGCATTACATACGGGATTGATTCGTGCGTCACACCATGTTTAGCGGGGATATCCCAAGCGATAGATAGTCTCGTTTATCGGATTCAACCAGCGGGCAGGTGCGACGCGCCCCTGAGTATGCAACCAACAAGAGCATCCCTGATCGCCGCGCAAGCGGAGGTAGATAAGGCCCAGCCATAATTAAAAAGCGACTGCCACTTCGGAAGTGGCAGTCGCTTGGTTTGTTTCTTTGTTCGTCACACTTGTGGCAGGTTGCGCCGCAACACATTCAACATGCTGAAACTCTTCATGGCGCCTTCCACCACGCAGGTCATTGGGTTGTCCACCAGATAAGCGGGAATGCCTAGGGATTTGGTCAGCAACTTATCAATGCCGCGCAGGAGCGCGCCGCCGCCGCATAGCGCTACACCGCGGTCAATGATGTCGGCCACCAGCTCAGGCGGGGTCTTCTCGAGGACGCGGCGGCCTGTCTCGATGATCTGCTTCAGCGGCTCCTGCAAAGCCTCGACGATCTCTCCCGTCGTCAACGTGACCGGACGCGGCAAGCCGGTGACCTGATCCTGGCCCTGGACTTCCAGGCTGTTCTCTGTATCCTGGGGCACAGCGGCGCCAATCCGGATCTTGAGCTGTTCCGCCGTCACCTGGCCAATCACCACCCCATACTTGCGCCGCACGTAATTGACAATGGCCTCATCCAGATCCATGCCGCCGGCGCGCAGGGTCTCTGCCGAAACGATGCCGTACATTGCCATCACGGCAGCTTCCGTGCACCCGCCGCCCAGACAGATGACCATATTGCCGGAGGGCGAACCAATCGGCAGGTCAATGCCAAGCGCGGCCGCCAAAGGCTGTTGTATGAGATACGCCTCGCGGCTGCCAGCCTCCAGCACCGCTTCATAGACCGCACGGCGCTCCACGCTGGTCACGCCATACGGCACGGAGATCATGATACGCGGGCGGAAGATGCGCATGGAACCACTGACGCGCTGCAACAGATAGGAAAGCAAAGTCTCCGTGATCTCATAATCGGCGATCACGCCGTTCTTGAGAGGGCGGGCAACTTCGATGCTATCCGGCACGCGGCCATACATATCGCGCGCCTCGGTCCCCACCGCCACCATCTTTTGTTCATCCACCTCAATGGCAACAATGGTCGGCTCTTCCAGCACAACTTGAGCGCCGTCAGCCAGGCGGGTGAACATGGTACCCAGGTCAATGCCCAGGTCTTTGGATAAAAAAGCCACGGCTCCTACTGTCCAGAA
>JAKANW010000603.1 GCA_021823555.1 Chloroflexota bacterium | reverse complement strand
GTGATCAACGGCTACGAAGTGGCCGAGAAAACCGGCATGGGCGGACGCATGAACACCATCATGCAGACGGCATTCTTTGCCATCAGCGGCGTCCTGCCGCGCGAGCAGGCCATTACCGAGATCAAGCACGCCATCGAAAAGACCTATGGCAAACGCGGCGAGGCCGTTGTGAAGATGAATTTCGATGCAGTGGACGCGACCATTGAGAATCTTTATGAGGTCAAAGTATCGGGGAAGATCACCTCAAAGGTGACGCGGCGGCCCACGGTCCCGGCTGAAGCGCCGGAGTTCGTCCGCAACGTTCTGGCTCCGATGCTCGCCTTCGAAGGCGATGATGTCCCCGTCTCCGCCCTGCCCGCCGACGGCACCTATCCAACCGGCACAACGCAATGGGAAAAGCGCAACCTCACGCTGGAAATCCCGGTGTGGGAAGCTGACCTGTGCATCCAGTGCGGCAAGTGCGTGATGGTCTGCCCACATGCGGTCATCCGCCACAAGGTCTATGACGAGAAGTTGCTGGCCGACGCGCCCCAGTCATTCAAACACATGCCTTCGAAATTCAAGGAATTCTCCCAGGGTATGGCTTACACGGTGCAGGTAGCGCCTGAGGACTGCACGGGCTGCACGCTGTGTGTGGAAGTCTGCCCGGCCAAAGATAAAACCCAGGCGGGCCGCAAGGCCCTGAATATGGCTTCCCAGCCGCCCCTGCGCGAGCAGGAAGCTGGGAATTGGGACTTCTTCATGAAGATCCCTGACCTGGATCGCAAACTGGTCAACCCCTCCACAATCAAGAACTCACAACTGCTGCGCCCGCTGTTCGAGTTTAGCGGCGCCTGCGCAGGCTGCGGCGAGACGCCCTATGTGAAACTGGTCTCACAGCTATTCGGCGACCGGGCGGTCGTTGACAACGCAACAGGCTGTTCCTCCATCTACGGAGGCAACCTGCCCACTACTCCATGGGCTGTAGATTCCAATGGACGCGGCCCGGCCTGGTCAAACTCGTTGTTCGAGGACAACGCTGAATTCGGCCTGGGCATGCGCCTGACCCTGGACAAACAAAATGAATTCGCCCGCGAACTGGTGGCAGGATTTGAGAAGGAACTTGGCAATGAATTGGTTGATGCACTGCTCCACGCGGACCAGACCAATGAGGCAGGTATCGAAGCGCAACGCGAACGCGTTGCCCGGTTAAAGAACGTGCTATCCAAATCCAGCGACAAGCGCGCCAAAGACCTGATCAGCCTGGCCGACAGCCTGGTCAAGAAGTCCGTCTGGATCATCGGCGGTGACGGCTGGGCATACGACATCGGATACGGCGGCCTCGACCACGTGCTGGCTGCCGGGCGCAACGTCAACATCCTGGTGCTCGATACTGAAGTCTATTCCAACACGGGCGGCCAGGCCAGCAAGTCCACGCCGCGCGCGGCTGTAGCCAAGTTTGCCATGGCCGGCAAGGGCCTGCCCAAAAAGGATCTCGGCCTGATCGCCATGTCCTACGGATACGTGTACGTGGCGCGTGTGGCCATGGGTGCCAACGACCAGCAGACCCTGCGCGCTTTTCTCGAAGCTGAAGCCTACGATGGCCCGTCGCTGCTCATCGCTTACAGCCACTGCATTGCGCATGGATACGATCTGGCTCGCGGCCTCGAACAGCAGAAACTGGCTGTTCAGTCCGGCGCCTGGCCGATGTACCGCTACGATCCGCGCCTGGCTGCCCAGGGCAAGAATCCGCTGTTGATCGAGTCGAAAGAACCCAGCATCCCGGTCTCGCAGTACGCCTACAACGAGACCCGTTACAAGATGCTGACTCAGATGGACGAGGAACGCGCTGAATTGCTGATGAAAGAGGCGCAACACGATGCCAAATCCCGTTGGGCGCTTTACGAGCAGATGGCCGCGATGCACTACGAAAACAGGGACGATAAAAACGGGTAAATGAAGAAAAGGGACTGGAAGACCGAAACTTTCCAATCCCTGATAATTGAATCTATACTGGCAGGGTTCCGGGACCTGCCCTGATCCAACCAAAGAAAAAGACCTCCACACGGAGGTCTTTTTTGATTGCAATAAGTTCAGGAGGCTTACTCGGTTACTTCAGCAGCAACGGGTGCATTTTTGCGATGGCGGAAAGTAATGCGTCCACGAGTCAGATCATAGGGTGACATTTCAACTGAAACACGATCACCCAGCAGGATGCGAATGTAATACTTGCGCATCTTACCGGAAAGATAGGCCAGCACTTCGTGGTTGTTATCCAGCTTCACCCGGAACTGGGTCCCGGGCAAGGCCTCAACCACCGTGCCTTCCATTCTGATTTTTCCTTCATCTTTCGTCATGCAGCCTCCTGGTGCGGATCAGAAAAATCCGCCTTACTCGTTATCCTTGAACTGGCGTCGCTTGATGCGACGGATGGCCTTCTTCTTCTCCATGCGGCGCTGCTCGCTCTTGGAGACGAACCAGCGCTTACGGCGCACGGTGCTCAATACACCGCTCTTGACCACTTTCTTACGGAAGCGCTTAAGCAGGGAGTCTTGCGACTCGCCATTACGTAAATTGACAACTGCCACGGAATTCACCTCCTTCCTGATCAGTGCTCACAAAATAAAAAACTCGGCCGTCATGCAGACCAAGCCGAGGGAACACACGCCGGAAGAAACGACAGGATGATCGTACGATCAATAAGCGCTTCACGCTCCTCTTTGTGAACTTGAGGGAAAATCCCTCAGCCAAGCCAGTGAAAAACATTATACTATACAGGCATAATGCTGAGAAGGTTTTAATGTTGAATTAAAAGAAAATCCCCTTGGCGATGACCTACTCTCCCAGGAGGTCTCCCTCCAAGTACCATCGGCGCTGACGGGCTTAACTTCCGGGTTCGGGATGTTACCGGGTGTACCCCCGTCGCTCAAATCACCAAGGGACATTTTCACTATGGAATTGCTGAACAGCAAATTGATGTGTATTCGAAAAGTACCAAGTTCTCCGCACCACGAAAGAAGCCCTCGACCATTAGTACAGCTTAGCTTAACACATTACTGCGCTTACACTTGCTGCCTATATAGCAGGTGGTCTACCTGCGGTCTTACTCCCTTATTGGGAATACAGGGATCTAATCTTGAGGCGAGTTTCCCACTTAGATGCTTTCAGCGGTTATCTCTGCCCGACATAGCTACCCAGCAATGCCGCTGGCGCGACAACTGGCACACCAGAGGTCAGTCCACTCCGGTCCTCTCGTACTAGGAGCAGCTCCTCTCAAATCCCTTACGCCCACAGCGGATAGAGACCGACCTGTCTCACGACGGTCTGAACC
>JAKANW010000602.1 GCA_021823555.1 Chloroflexota bacterium | reverse complement strand
TGTCCGGCGCGGGCCGGCTGAGGTGAAATTCGACAAGAAGGAAATGGAACACATCATAGCCAACCTCGACCTGGCCGCGCTGGATGAGAAGATTGCCCAGGCGACTCCTATCATGCAAGCGGTCAATCAGGACCCCGCGGCTGCGCGCGTTTCGATTTTGGAAGCCCTCCCGAAAGCGGATCCTGCCACCTCCGGGACGCGTTTCCGCTTCGAATTCCTGGCCTCACCCGTGCAAATGTTGGGTGACAACCAAAATCGTCTGACGCAGATTGAGCTGGAGGATAACCTCCTGGTTCTAAAAGACGGCGAGACCAAGGCTCGAAGTACCGGCAATAAACGGCTCATTGATGTGGAGACCGTCATCTTTGCCATCGGCGACAAAGTGGATGAATCCTTCGGCTTGCCTGTGCAATGGAACGAGTACGTCAAAAATCCCTCGCCGCGTTTTCCGGTGGAAAATATTTCTTACGAGGCCTTTGACCCGCAGGCCAACCAGACAATCCAGGATGTGTTCGTCGGCGGATGGTCACGCCAGGCCAGTCACGGACTGGTCGGTTACGCCCGCAAGGATGGGACGAACGCGGCCAAGGCTGTCTGGCAGTATTTGCAGACCCTGACTCCCGGTGCAGCGGATGTCCCTGGTGTTGCAACCAGACTCAAATCCCTGAGCAAGCCTATGGTTACCAGAGACGACGTCCGGCGGTTGGAAAGCATTGAACAGGCTGAGGCGGAAAAGCGCGGCCTGGAAGAGTTCAAATTTGCCAGCAACGAAGAGATGCTGGCCGCCATGGGATTGACTGTCACAGCATAACCATCTGGTGATGTTTTACCGTACAAATGTCATTGCTTCGGCATCCTGAGCGCAGCGCAGTCGAAGGATGCCGAAGCGATCTCCTGTTTTACGAGATATTTCAACTCAATAGGAGATTGCCACGCTGCCACAGAGCAGGAGCGGCGGCTCGCAACGACATCAACTCATGAAATGTACGGTAGAAAATCTGGTGATCAAAACGAGAAGAGCACAAAGGTTTTACCTTTGTGCTCTTTGTATTAAACCGAGTTTTCTACCGACGACTCAGGAAATTACCCTCATTTTCTTTCCGGCTTCGATGATCACGTTCATGGCCCGCTCGATTTCATCATGCTCATGCGCGGCTGTGACCGTAGCACGCAGGCGGGCCAGTCCCTCCGGAACGGCAGGTGAAACTACCGGCAGGATGAATACATCGTGACGCTGGCCTTCACGCGTCATGGCAAAGGCTACATCGTCCGAGCCGCATACCACCGGGACGATGGCGGTTTCGGTCTGCAGGGTATCAAAGCCTGCCGATTTCAACCCACCAATGAATTGCCGGGTGTTTTTGTTCAACTGCTCGATGCGCCAGGGTTCATCCAGGATCACCTTGAAGGCTTCGTTGGCCGCGGCAGCCTGGGCAGGGGGAAGCGCTGCCGAGAAGATATAGGCCCGGCTGGCGTGGCGCAGGTAGGTGATGATCTCCTGTGTGGCAGCCACATAGCCGCCTACCGATGGGATGGTTTTGCTCAAGGTTCCCATCTTGATATCAATCACATCGTTCAACCCGAAGTGCTCTTCGATGCCGCGGCCGGTCTTGCCCAGCACGCCCACCGAGTGAGCCTCGTCAATCATCAGCCAGGCGCCATATTTTTTGCACAACGTGACCGTTTTGGGCAGGTCAATGATATCGCCGTCCATCGAGAAGACCGCATCGGCAATGACCAGCTTCGAGACATCCGCCGGCACGTTCTTGAGCATGGCTTCCAGGTGTTCCATGTCATTGTGTTTGAAGCGGCGGAATTCCGCCCCCGACATCAAACAGCCGTCCACGATGGAGGCGTGGTTCAGTTTATCCGAGAGAACGTAATCGCCGCGCCCCATCAGGGTTGAGACGACGGTCAGGTTTGTAACATAGCCGGAGGTGTACGTAATAGCCGCTTCGGTGTGTTTGAAATCCGCGATCGTCTCTTCCAATTCATTGTGGATCGTCAGTGTGCCGGCCAATGTACGGACACCGTTCGTGCCCGTGCCAAATTTTTCCAGCGCCTTTTGGGCGGCTGCATTAATGCGCGGGTGCCCCACCAATCCAAGATAGCTGTATGAGGCGTACATTCCCATTTCGCGGCCATTAACCAGCACCTTGGCGCCGCCGCGTATCTCTTCGATGGGCTGGTTATAGAAATAAAGGTCGTTCTCTTTCAGCATCTTGACGCGGTCATTGATGGCCCGGATGCGGTGGGTGACTGCATCATCTGTATTGTGAAAATCCATATCGGACTCCTCCAACGGAATTGGCCCTATTATATCCGATAGCATGAGAGGAATCGCGCTGCCCTCAATTTATTATTTATAGCGGGTTGCTTTGCGGGGAAACAGGATCAGTCGGTAGTTCTGTATTCAAAAGTCAGCCGGCTCCATAGTTGAGACGATTTTCTCCCAGGCTTATTGTGGGAGCGGCCTTTTCTCGCACCGAGGTGTGCGCGCATCCTCCCCAAATCTCCTGCGGGTAGATAATGGTGTTTGTGCCAGGGAGTTGTTCCATGGCCAGGCCGGTGTTCAGGTTGACGCCCACCCGTTGGTAGGCTTTGTAGGCCAGTTGGCTGCAATAGAAGGCGTCTTCTGTCTCAGCGTTGAGAAAGTTCAGGTTGTAGGGTTTCCCCACTTGTGCGAGACAATACTCGGCCACGGCCATGCGCATGCGCTGTTCCTCCTCTTCTGAGAGTTGAAGTCTTTCCAGTGGGGAGGCAACGCCGTAGAACGTGTCGAACAGCAGGCCGCGCTCACGCGCCATCCGCTCGGTATCCCACCGGCCATCGGGCGCCTCAAAAGTGATCACGCCGCGTGAACCGGCCTCGGCGCAGCGTCCCTCGGGGCCGAGATAGATGGCAACGTGGTCCACATCCCCAGGGATGAGACGACCGACCAGCCGCCAGAATTCGCCGGGCAGGATGTCGGGTTTGCCGTTCATGGTGCAAATGATATCGCCTGTTTGTATGGCAAGGCCTTCGATTTCATACGTATGGATCATGGCGTCACCGTATTTATTATACGGAATTTTATGGGATTCGTTTCATGCCAACTCCGCCTCGCCTGTGCTGAGAATAAGGAATAATTCAAGTTGCTACTATCCTGCCGTTGTGTCATGCTGAGGGGCGTTCCCTTCGACAGGCCCAGGGCAGGCTTCGCCCCGAAGTATCTCTCCTCACAGTGCCGGTGACCCTTCAGTCGCAAAGAACGCTCCTTCACATCGTCCCGACACCTGCACTCCCTAGCACCGCCCGCTAGGGCAGGTGTGC
>JAKANW010000601.1 GCA_021823555.1 Chloroflexota bacterium | reverse complement strand
TGGCCTGGGGCAGACGCACCCACCGCCCAGCGTAATTTCAAGATTACGCTGAACACGCTGTACCAAGTGCTGGAACCCGACCGCGACCCAGGCAGCGAATCGGCCTTCATCGCCCGCGACAGCACCACCTACACTCTGCGCCTCCACGCGGACCTCTGGCTGGATTCTGACCAATTTATCCATCTCGCCCGCGAGGGGCTCAAACCCACCTCCCAATCTCTGTCCCAACTCGAACAAGCTGTCTCTCTCTACCGCGGCGATTACCTGCCCGACTCGCTCTACGAATCCTGGGCGGCGGAGGAACGCGAACGTCTCTCCAGCATGTTCCTCGAGGCATCCGACAAACTGTGCGAACTTTACATTCAAAGCGGGAAATACACCGAAGCCATTGACCTGTGCCAGCGCATCCTCGCCAAGGACAATTGCTGGGAGCGCGCCTACCGTCATCTCATGCTGGCTTACCATCACCTCGGCGACCGCGGCCAATTGGCACGCGCTTACCAGCGCTGCCTGCAAACCCTGAAAAACGAACTCGACGTCCCCCCCTCGCAAGAAACGCAAGACCTGTACAAAAAATTGATCCGCAAGTAACTACAGATGAAAGGGATGGAAACATCCCTTTCATCTGTTTTATCCGTGGTTAATGCACAGAAACCTGTTTTCTTTGAGAAAACGGGTTTCTGATGGGTAGCTTTGTAACCGTCCTGTTACCGCCCTCTGCTATCTTGTAGCGGATGGAAACCATTCCCCTCCCGCTGATCTCCTCCTTCATCATCCGCTTCGTGCTGGAAGAAGAGTCGCATGCCTATCATGGCACGATCCGCCACATCCAAAGCGCGCAGGAAATGAATTTCAGAGAATGGGGGGAGGCCGTGGAGTTCATGCGCCGTTTCGTCCCCCTCGAAGAACTGCCAACCCAGCTGCCGCCCCAGGCGGCGAATCAATAACCTTTGGAAGGTACCATGTCTCGCAACCCACAGATTCTCTCCACCGGAAGTTATGTCCCCGAACGAGTCATCACCAACGCCGAGATCGACGCGCTGAAGGGCGCATTCACCAGTGACTGGCTGCTCACCAACGTGGGCATCAAAGAACGCCGCTGGATGTCGCCTGATCAGACCACCTCAGACCTGATCGTGGAGGCCTCGAAGAAAGCCATCGCACGGGCCGGCATCTCCGCCTCCGACCTTGACCTCATCATTGTCTCCACCGACACGCCTGACTATCTATCTCCCAGTACCTCGGTCGTTGTCCAAGCCAAACTCGGTGCGGACAAAGCCGGCTGTTACGACGTCAACTCGGCCTGCGCGGGCTGGGTCACTGCACTAGACCAGGGCGCGCGCTACCTGATGACCGAACCGACGCTGAAGTACATCCTCGTGGCGGGCGGCTACGGCATGAGCCGATTCATTGATATCAAGGACAAGAAAACCGCCAATCTGTTCGCCGACGGCGCGGGCGCGGTCGTTTTGGGCGCAGGCGAGGAGCCCGGCTTCCTCGGCTCGAATCTGCTTGCGGTCGGGTCGTTCCACGACGCGCTCGGCATCTACACCGGCGGCGCGTTCCGTCCCTGCACGCCAGAGAATCTGGCGCAGTTCGGCGCGCCCAAAGTGGAGTTCGTCAAAAAATTCCCCAAGACCTTCAACACCGAATACTGGCCGAAACTCATGCAAGGCGCACTCGACAAGGCGGGACTGACCTTCAACGACGTTGACCGCTACTACTTCACCCAACTCAACCTGCGCACCATCGAGTTCATGATGGACCTGCTCAAACAGCCCATCGAGAAAACCCACTGGGTCATGGATAAGTGGGGCTATACCGGCTCTCCATGCGTAGTCATGGCGCTGGACGACTCCATCGCCCAAGGCAAAGGACCTAAACCAGGCGAAACCATCCTCTTCTGCGCCAGTGGCGGTGGGATCACCATGGCCTCATCCGTGTGGAAGTGGACGGCAAAATGAATTGAAGAAAGCAGAAAGAAAAATTTCTTTCTGCTTTCATTTTGGAAGGAGTGACTATGTATATTGGCGATTATCTTGCTCGACGCGAACTCTATTCCCCCGACAAACTTGCCTTCATCGACGCGGGGAAAAATCCCGAATGGCGATTGACTTTCCGCGACGCGAATCGCCGCGCCAACAAACTTGCCAACTGGCTCAAGTCGCAGGGCATTGGCAAAGGAGATCGTGTAGCCATTTTGGCGCGGGATGGCTACGAACACCTCGACAATTTCTTCGCCTGCTCAAAACTCGGTGCAATCCACACCGCGCTCAACTGGCGGCTCAACTGGCACGAACTGCTCGAAATCTTCCAATACACCACGCCGAAGATTTTGATCTTTTCGGATGACTTCAAAGAGAATGTGTCTCAACTGGCGGAACATTATCCATTGACCCTGCTCCACTTGGACGGCAATGGAGTCAACGACAGCCAACTCTTCGAGACCGCCCTCCAATCCGGCGCGGAGATTCCTATCACCTGCGAGACGCTCGAAGCCGAGGACATTGCCGCGCTGATCTTCACCGGCGGCACGACCGGCTTGCCCAAGGCCGCGCAAGTGTCGCACCGCATGATTGCCTGGAACACGCTCAACACCGTTATCCACGACGTGACACACAATGACGTGTACCTCAACGTCTTCCCGATGTTCCACACAGGCGGACTGTTCGTCTATACCCTGCCGCAGGTCATCTTCGGCGGGACAACCATCATCATCCGCGAGTTCAAGCCCGAACAGGTGCTGACCCTGCTCGAACGCGAAAAAGTGACTATCTTCGGCGCGGTTCCGACCATGTACCAAATGCTGACTACCGCTCCGAATTGGGACGCGGCCGACCTGTCGTCGCTGCGCTTCTGTACCTCGGGTGGGGCGCCGCTGCCCGTGCCGTTGGTGGAAAAATACACCCAAGAGAAGGGTATCCGCTTCAAGCAGGGCTTCGGCATGACCGAGTTCGGTCCCGGCATTTTCGCGCTCGCCCCGGAGGACGCCATCCGTAAGGCAGGTTCGATTGGCCGGCCCAACTTCTATGTGGACGCGCAAATCATGGATGACGCAGACAACCTCCTCGGTCCGAACGAAGCGGGGGAGTTGGTCCTCAAAGGGCCGTCGTACTGCTCCGGCTATTTCAACAATCCCGAAGCAACGCGGGAAGCCGTTGATGAGCGCGGCTATTTCCATACCGGCGACGTGGCGCAATATGACGAGGAAGGCTACTTCTTCATCGTTGACCGCAAAAAGGATATGTTCATCAGCGGCGGCGAGAATGTGTTCCCCGCCGAGATCGAAAAAGTGATTTATCAAAATCCCGCT
>JAKANW010000600.1 GCA_021823555.1 Chloroflexota bacterium | reverse complement strand
GACGCATAACGCGGCGGTAGCCTCCGCGGCGCCCTTTAGCCGCTCCTGGAATGGCCCGATGATGCCTGGCCGCAACGGCAACCGCGGTCAGGTCGGTCCCGGATACGGTTTTGGTCCGATGATGGGCGGCCGTGGTTTCAACCGGGGGTGGGGCGGCTTCCTGCCGTTCGGTTTCGGAGGTTTCTTCCTCCTGGGCGGGCTGTTCCGGTTGCTCCTGCCGCTGGGCTTTATCGCACTGGTGGCCTATCTCTTCTATCAGATAGGCAAACAGGCTGGTGCTGCCCGGGCGGTCCCACCGGCTGTCCCCCCTGCTCCGGTTGATGCGGAACCCGCACCCGTCAAGACCGAGTAAGTCCCCAAGAATCTAACGGCACATTGCCGAACCTGTATAAAATCAAGAGCGACTCCAGCGGAGTCGCTCTTGGATTCTCTGGCAATTTGCATCTGCTCAAGTCGCGCGTCGCACCATAATTTACAAAAGGGCAGGTGCGACGCATTACCGGGGGAGCAGTTAATGGCAACAGGCGTATCTCTTGCGAGTCTTCTATTTTACCTGGACGGTGAATGTTTCCGTCTTGGCGGGATCGGTGGGCGTGTTGGAGGGCGGATAGTAGCCGAGCGTGATCGTGGCCTGTCCCGCGCCGACCGCCTTGAAGGTCCAGGTATCCAAGCCGCCCCCGCCAACAACATTCGGGTAGCTGGCGCTCTGGTAGTCATGGCTGACGAGTTCGACCACACTCTTGTCCAATTCACCGACGATATCCCAGTGATAGCCAGTCGTGGGATTGGCCTCCAGCACGATTTGGAATTGATTCCCCGCACTGGCCTGGATGGGTGTTTGCGGGTCGGTCACTTTCGGCGTCGAACTGCCCCCGCCGCAGGCGGAAAGCAGCAAAGCCATGAGAACGAGCGTAAACAGGATGCGTTTCATAGTGACTCCTTTTTATAAGATACAAACCATGGTCTGTTCTTTGATGACCAGGGTATATTGTACGCCAAGTTGCATATCCGATAAGAGTTGGCCGGATTCCTTGACGCTGTGAATATTCATGCAGCGCCTGCGTCTTACGAGATCCAGACCATAATCTGGTCTTTGACCTGCCAATGCCCCGCTATCTTTTTAAGCAGGACGTAGTAGCCCGTACCTGCCAGCCAGTTGGACTGGTTTCCCACATAGACCAGGGCTTCATCCATCGAACTATTGAAGCCGACTCGCGAAAACGTAAAGATACCGGGCGAGTCGGGGTAACGCTCATAAAAGGTATCCCAGCCCTTCCCGCTGCCGTTGAAAATCTCCTGCATTTCCTGCTGGTTGATGAGTTTATATTCAAGGCCAAGCTGCATATCCGGCGATAGCGGGTAATACTGGTCGTTGCGGGTTTTGAAACTGGTGAGCGTATCAGCAGAAATCCCCGAGGAGAGATTGGTCCGCACATACTCCAGGGTAGAGTCGATATTTTCACTTGAAATACTGATAGCGGTCTTTTCTGAGATGACAGCCATCTTTGCCCCATCCAGCAGGGCGGCATACACAGCCTGTTCCTCTGCTTTCGCATTTGCCGTGGAATTGCGCGGCGTGAACAGGGAACAGGCCAAGATCATGACAGTCATAACGATGACAACCAGTGCTTTCTTCAGCGAAACCTTGTACATGGATTCACCTCTACCGAATGCAGACTTTGCAACGCCTTGTGGACGGCGGCCCCGGCAGATTTGTTCCGTCACCTGTTTTTTCGCGGTCGCGCCGGTCATCCAGACTTTCTTCTACGATATCCAGACCATGACCTGTTCCTTGATGGTACACTCCCCGCCTTTCTTTTCCATCAGGTAATACGATCCACTGCCCGTGATCGGCCCGGCCACATGACCTGTGTATACCAGCGCCTGGCCAAGGGCGTTATTGAAGCCGACTCGCGAGAAAATGATGTAACCTACCGAACTGGTGTAGGCGCGGGCGTAGATACGGGTGCAGGCGTGAGGAACGAACAGGCCATAAAGGTCAGGCCGAGCGAAGCGATCAAGGCATTCTCGAGCATTTTATTGCTTATTCTTCATTCAAACGTTCTGTCTTGTTTCGTACCAGCCAGAGAGGAAAATACGCGCATCCTGCGGTTAGACCGGACCCGATGATCAACCCGGCCAGATAGCCGAAGCTCAAAGGTAGCTTGAAGAAACCCACCAGCGCCAACGGGGCAATAAATAGCCCGAAGGAGATGGGCAGATAAACGATGGTGATGATCTGTCCAAGACAACCCATCGCTCCGGCGTTGATCTTGCGCGGGTCATCCCAGTTGAAATTTGCTCCGGCTACACCGAAAGCCAGCAGGATGCCTGCCATCCCGGCCAGGCACATGCTGACTGCTACCAGACCGTACAAAAATTCAGGGATGGATAATTTTTGCAAGATGGAAATCGCCGTCAGGAACAAGAAACCCAGGCCAAACGCAGGCAGGTAAGACACCAGAAACTTTGCCGCCAGCAATTGTCCGTTGCCGACCGGCGAGACTTTCAACATCCAGTAATTCCTGCCCTCGTGTGAAAAGGCCATCCCGGCCAATCGGCTGAGAAGCATCCAACCCACAAAGAGGGACATCCCGACACTGCCATAGGCAATTATCAGGCGCAGTGAATCCATGAACCAGGCAGGAGCGCCGCCCTGCCCGGCAGGGATTTCATTGCCGCCGCGGAACATCATCAACGTGTAGATCACGCCGAGGATGATCGGCGATATCAACTGGGACAGGCTGCGCAGGTCACGCCTCAGCGTGAGAAAATCCTTTTGAACGATACCCAGCACCGGGGCGGGCAGGAGGCGGGTCAGTCCGGCAGAAGCCGCGTTCGCCGTTTGGACAGTTCGGGCGGGTTTCTTTTTGTGGCTCACCACCTGCATCCCGGCCCAGCCGGAATAGAACCAGCGTTCAGCGGTGACCAGGGCAAACCAGAAGATGCCGCTGGACAGCGCGAGCGTGACGCCCACCAGCAGGAGGCCGGTCATCCAGTAACCGTTTCCCAGCGCGACCAATCCCTGCCCGGCCCAATTCAGCGGCAGCCAGGGAGTGTTGGCACGCGTCAGGAGGCTTGTAACCTGCGCCCCGGAGAACTTCGCCTCATGCCCGAAGGTGTTGCTCAGGTTGCTGATCTGGGAACAGGTTAGGCCGAGGGTCGCACCGATAAAACCCAGGATCTCCGCCGCGCGGCGCGGAGGCAGGACACGCACGACCAGCATCACCAGCAGGGATGAAAGCCCGGCCGCGGCCAGCACCAATACGATCATCACGAGCGGAACCAGTGGATAGTATAAAAAGTTGTAACCGCTGG
>JAKANW010000599.1 GCA_021823555.1 Chloroflexota bacterium | reverse complement strand
CACACCAAAGAGAGCCAACGCGGCCAGCAGACCAATCTGGCCCGCGCCGTGGATGTGAGCATCTTCCTGCCTTTCACGCGGCGCCGCGCGGAAAGCTACAAAGACAATAACAATTAAAAGACCAATAGAAAAGAACATAGCGTAACCTATAGACTCTCAGACTCGAACGCATTTTCCAGCAGATCGAGCAAAGCAAGCAAGTGTTTACGAGTGGAGCGATTGTAACGGGTATCCTGGCTGACTTTCACTTTTTCCTGTTCGACAGCCCGTACCACAAACGCCGGCACGAACATAATACGCCCGGCCGGGATCACTTCAAAATGCGAAATGGCGATCTTCAGATCTTGGTCATCGAAATAAGGCAGGCTGAGACTCAATCCGCGATTTAAGCTGCCAGTTGCGGCGCGCTTTTTGATTCGGTCGATAATTTCATTGGTCTGGAACACGGCCAAGGCGCGTCCCTGGTTGACTAACTGGCCGAGCATTCCAGAACGCTTTTTGTTGTATTCATCGTCCGCGGAAATATACGGGGCGAGCGCGACCGCCAAAAACAATACCTCCATGAAACGCTGCATGGACTGAACGTGCGCCTTTGCTTCCTCCTCCGATTTAGCCAACAACTCCCCGTTCTCATTGAACGCCACCCACTGTGGCAAATAGAATTTACGCGCATACGGCACGAACGGAACCAGCAGATCGCCGCGCCCTTCCTCCGCCATGCCTTCCTCGGCGATAGCATCTGTCGCGGCGGTGATGGCAGATTGCGGTTCCGACTCGCTGCTTTCGGGAATGGACGGAATAGAGTCGAACTCATCTGCAGGCCGATAAGTGACCGACCGCCCGGCCGGCAACATATTGTAAACCATGTGCAAAACCGTGGAATGGCGCAATAAACTGGTCGCCACAGATACGGCGCGGTCTGGTGATTGCTCCAACTGGGTAAAAGCGTGCCGCAATTCCTTATACAACTCTGTCTTGCGAAAACGATTGAAAAAGCTACCAACCGAGTGGGAACGCTGAGCTTGCGGAATGCTGACCAACGCGGGTTGATCCACATTCTCCAAAGTGCAAATCACGCGATCCGGCAGAGAAAAAGCAACCTGCGAATCGCCTTCCAAAATCGCGTTGGCAAGATTTCCGGCCTGCGCTTCCAAGAAACGCTGGACAATAGCCGGTTGCGCCGCAAACAAAGCCTGCTGGCGATTGTATTCATCCACAAGATGGGATGTGAGGCTGGCACTGCCAACCATTTCCTGGGATTGTTCGTTACTCATGGTATACAAACCTTTGAAAATAAAAATGGGATCGAATGATCTCCGACATATTAGACAAACGCTTCACACAAATCCTTTCAATATTCAAACACCAACTCCTAGAACAACACAACCTGCCAGCGTGACAAGTCTCTGCTGAAGGTACGGTCTCTCGCATCCATCGTTGCAAAGAATAAAAAATATTCCAACCAGTTATTGAAAAAACGCCCGAATGAAGTTTACTAATTCTACCTCATCTACTTCCATATCTGGTATCAAGTCAAAAGTCTCCCGATTTCCAAGCAAAATCAGGAAATTCTGCAATCCGCACTGATAATCATTGCCCACCAACCAACCGGTCAGCATTTACAACAAACTCTCCAATAGAAACTCTTCCTCTTTGGGTGTTGACACTTCCCCATCCAACCATGCCGACCGAAGCCGCGTAAGGATGTGCTTGAACTTCGGGCCTGGCGGCAGGCCGCGTGCTTTCAAATCATCTCCAGTGATGGAGGGATAGATATGCCGCCATGTCAGAAGATAATCCTGCAACGCCTCCTGACGCGTGACCAGCCGGACGGCGTAAATCGCATCAGGCGGAACCCGCTCGAGTCGTTCTACCCACTGGCTTGGTCTGGCCCCTTCCAGGCTGGGCAGGTCCGCTTTGAGGCGCGCCGCGGCACGGACCGATTTGGTCAACGGGGCCGTGAACCCCAGCCGGTCTGTGAGAGAGGCGAGCGTCTCCTCAGGCGCGTCCATCAACCAGAGCAAATAGCCCAACGCGGCGCGGTCCAGCGTCAAGCCGAAATCCACCGGGACGCGGTGGTCGAGCCAATGCGCGCGCTCGGCGGGGAATTCGGGCAAGGCTGGTTTGACCGCGGCCAGCAGGCCCAAGTTCGCGAGACGCGCCAGCATGGCTGAAGAATTCTCCTCTTCCAAGATCAAGTCAAGTTCATGGCGGAGGCGTTCGGGGGAAAGCCGGTCCACGTATTTCAACGCGGCCGGAATAAGCTCTCTGGTTTGAAGCGCCAGCTTAAAGCCGTAGCGTTCCGCATAACGGACAGCCCGGAAGATACGCGTGGGATCGTCAATGAAAGAGCGCGCATGCAGGACGCGCACCATGCCCTTCCGTAAATCCGCTTGACCGTCGAAGGGATCAAGCAGGTCACCAAATTCGCCGTCATTGAGACGCACCGACATGGCATTGATGGTGAAGTCGCGGCGGCGCAGGTCGTCGGAGATATCGCCCAATGTGACAGTCGGCAACGCGGCGGGATGCGCGTACGTCTCGGAGCGGGCAGAGATGAGGTCGAAGGCGCCGGGCACATTCGCCTCGCCCAGCAAATCGGAAGGAAGAAACCACGTGGCCGTGTGAAAAGCCGGGTGCGTGGTAACGCGTCCGCCAAACTTTTTGACCAGTGCGCGGGCAAAGGGGACCGCGTCTCCCTCGAGGACAAAGTCATGGTCCAGGGTGGGACGTGCCAGCAGGAGGTCCCGCACGAAGCCGCCGACGAGGTACAACGCCAGGCCGCGCTCCGCGGCGAGCGAGGCGATGCGTCGAATGAGGGAGAACTGCGCGGGCGGCAGGGAATGTCCGTCTTCGAGCAGTGTGCGAAGCGATGGATTTTTGCCGCGTGTCACTGGGTCAACAGCCTGAACTGACTGTATGCCTTTTCAGCATACTCCGTTTTCCCGGCGCGTGTTAACGCGTCGCCAAGGGATTTCCAAACCAGCGGATTGGCGGGGAATTGCCGCGCAAGGCCGGCCAGGTCCTGAATTACGGTGTCCAACAATTGACCTTTCTCGATCAGGCGGGCATAAGCATGGAGAGCCTGCTCAAGATTCTGCTGACGAACGCCGACGCGGGCGATATCGAGAATGGCGTCTGCGGTCGCTTCGCTGGACCGCACGGCGGGCGCGTCCGCCGAATATTGGGCGGGCGACGCGGAGGCGCGCGGCAACCTGGCGAGGATGGCCGGGTCAATCGGGTACGCAGGAGGGACGTTCAATGCAGGCGCGGCTACTGGCGCTTGTTTAGGCGTCATCCATTGCTCCAGTTTGGAGAA
>JAKANW010000598.1 GCA_021823555.1 Chloroflexota bacterium | reverse complement strand
TACTGGCGAAGGTGATCGAGTTCATTGATCGAAACGATCACTTCTTCCTGAACCTGAGCATGCCTGCCGGAAAAGCCATGCTCGAAGCGGCGGAGGGCGTGGAGGGCAGCACCATCGTCACCGTGATGGCGCGCAACGGCACGGATTTTGGCATCCGCCTGGCGTCCATGCCGGAGCGTTGGTTTATCGCGCCTGCCGGTCAAGTGCAGGGATTGTACTTTCCGCAATACACGGAGAAAGACGCCAACCCCGATATCGGCGACAGCACCGTTACTGAAACTGCCGGGTATGGAGGCATGGCCATGGCCGCCGCGCCTGCCATCACCCAGTTCGTCGGCGGGACTCCGCAACTCGCGATGCAAACGACGCTCGAAATGTACGAGATCACTTTCGGCGAGCACGAAAACCTGACCATCCCTGCTTTGAATTTTCGCGGCACACCGCTCGGTATTGACGTTCGCAAAGTGATGGAGACTGGCATCCTGCCGCAAATCAATACCGGTATCGCACACAAGAATCCCGGCGTGGGAATGGTTGGCGCGGGAATTTTGCGTGCGCCGGAAAAGTGTTTCAAAGATGCGTTCGAGGCTTTGCAAAAGATTTAAACACGAAGGACACCAAGATCACAAAGGAAAAGCCCTTTTGATGAAAGCGTCTTTCCCCTTCGTGTACTCACCTGCACTGCACCCAACACAGTGCGGTGCAAGTGTCGTGTCCTTTGTGTTTGAAAAGAGTTTTCAATCCAACAATGCAAAAGGAGTCAACCATGAAATTCATTGATTTGACGATCCCCCTCGGAATAGCAACACCTCCCTGGCCCACCTACGAACCGTTGCAATTGAAATATTTCAAACGCCTTGCGCCCAATGGCGCCAACGGACAGGTGCTCACACACTCGAACCACCTCGGCACGCACCTGGATGGCGAAATCCATTTCCATACGCCGGGGAAGGACATCGCCTCACTCGACATGGATTACCTCGTGCATGAAGCCGCGGTCGTTGACCTAAGCGACGTTTGCGGCGATTATGATGTGTACACCAGCAAGATGGTCGAGGAGCGCGTCGAAGTCCGCGAGGGCGACATCCTCATCATCCATACCGGCTACCATCATTTCGGTTGGGACATGCCCACCGCCGACGAGATCCGCTACATGGTCAAGCACCCCGGCCCCGACCGCGAGTTCGCCGAATGGTCCAAAGCCAAAAAACTGCGCTGGATCGGTGTGGACTGCGGAAGCGCCGACCATCCAATGAACACCATCATCCGCGACTGGATGCCGCGCCAGGCGCGACAGGCCGACAAGGTCTTCAAGAAGAAATACGGTATGCCGCTGGCCGAATTCTTCGATGACAGCAAGTACCAGCTCATGCATTTGGAGATGTTCCCGTATGGCATCGTCCATGCCGAGTGCATCGGCGGCGAGATTGACCTTCTGCTCAACCGCCGCGTGACGATCGGCATGTTCCCCTGGCGCTTCGTGGACGGGGAATCGTGCATCTCGCGTTGTGTCGCGATGGTGGATGACGCTGAATACGAGTCCCTGGTGGCCAAGAAAGCCGCCATGCCCAAAACCAGGTTCGGCGATGCCTTCGACCCGGCGCACGTGGAAAGCATCAACAAGTTGAGCCAGAAGAATTTGAGTTGACAATCGTATGTCATTGCGAAGGAGCGAAGCGACTGAAGCAATCTCCTTGCTATGCCGGAGATTGCTTCGTCGGGCTACGCCCTCCTCGCAATGACATAAATCAATAGGAGGTTTTTCATGCCAATAGACATGGAACTCGAGGCCGTCTTGCGGCCCATGCAATATCCGATGGTACCTTATCCACCCAAGGTCATCGTCCTGGCGAATGGCAAGAAAATGGTTGTGCGCCAGGCCGTCCGCGAGGATGTTCCGGCGATCCTCAAATCGGTTCATCCCTGTCTGTTCATCGAGCGGGATTATTATGATATCGTCAGCGCCCGTCTTTACGGGGAACTGTTGGCCTGGTATCGCTACCGCGTGAAGAGCGAATATTGCCTGATGGGTCAGGTGGACGGCTATTTGGTGGGTGTTGTGAATGGACGGTTGGAGAATGAAAAAGTCGGCATGAGCTATCACACCCTGGCGATTGACCGCGGCCTGCGCATCGGCTCGCACCTGTTCGCCGCCAAGATGGAATATCACATGGAGTACTTGAATCAGGACGCGGTGTTGATCGTCGCCGAAAGTCCAATTGGTTTCCGCCGCTGGATGATCGAGTATCCTTTGGAATTGACGCACATTCCACACGAACTAGGCGGCGGCGATTCGTACCGCCTGACGCGGGAGATTTACTTCAAGGCTAAGCCACGCCTGGTGGTAGGCGACCGGCCCGTCCCGCAGGAATTGATGGACGAGGCCATGGCGGAAATCAAATTCGCCGACGATGCCACTATCCGCGAACGGATCGCCGGGCTGAAAGGGAGATGACATCATGAGAGACGTTGCAATTATCGGCGCCGGAATGATCCCCTTTGGCCGGCGCGACGAAGACACACTGATGGATATGCTGGCTTACGCCTCTCTGAAGGCGCTAGATGACGCGGGCTTGGGGAATCAATCCGTTGATGCAGTTTATGTCGCCAACATGGGCGGCGGGATGATCCAGCATCAATCGGCGATTGCAAGTTCGTTGGTGGACCGCCTCAATCTGCTGCCCGCAGCGGCTGACACAGTGGAGAACGGACCTGCATCTGGAGCATCCGCCGTCAAGAACGGACTGCTGGCCATCGCCTCCGGTTATTACGATTATGTTTTGGTTGTGGGCGGCGAGAAAATGCGCGAAGTTACTGGCTGGCGCGCCACCGATTTCGTTGCTACCATGACCCATCCACAAGCTGAATATCCTTATGGCATCACCCTTCCCGGCATGGCCGGGATGTTCACGCGGCTGTACATGGAAAAGCATGGTGTGACCCGCGAACACTTGCTCGCTGTCTCCTTGAAGAACCAGGAGATGGGAGCGTTGAATCCCTACGCTCATGTTGAGATGACGCTTGATCGGAATGGCATCTACGACAGCCCACACGCCGTCGTCAACAATCCCATATCAGCCGATCCGTTACATCTGTATGATCTCTGCCCGGTGAGTGATGGAGCGGCGGCTCTCATTCTATGCCCGTTGGAGATGGCGAAGAAACTGTCCAAGCCGCCCGTTCTGATCGCTGGCTTCGGTCAGGCCACCGACACGCATACGCTTCAGGAGCGCGACGATCCGACCGACCTGAAAGCCGTTACCCTCGCTGCCCAACAGGCATTCGAACGAGCAAAACTCAAACCGAGCGACATCCACGTGGC
>JAKANW010000597.1 GCA_021823555.1 Chloroflexota bacterium | reverse complement strand
TTTTATCATGCGGCGGCCCTAATTTTCCGGCGCTTCGTCTCCGTTGACCATTACCTTGAAGGCCTCGGCGTATTTTAGCCCTGGCTCTTTGCCATCTTCGGCGGCCCACTCGCGCAGCATTTTGACGGGATCCCAATCTCCAAGCTGACTCTTGTGTTTGCGCAGGGCGCGCAGTTTCACATTCAGGGTACCGCTGATGTCCACCCACGTATCGGGTTTCTCGGCCCCGTGGATGTACACCCGCTTGACCTTGTGCGGTTCATACCCCGCCTTGAGCAGGTCAGTGAAAATGAGCCGCGTCTCGGAGGAGGGAAAGACCGCGTAAAGTCCGGCCTGCGCCGCGGCGCGGTGGTCGGGGTGATTAATGTACCCATTCCCATAGAAGACTCCCTGCGGGTCGCCGATGACGACCACATCAGGTTTGTATTGCCGGATGAGGCGCGTCAATTCTTTGCGCAGGGCAAGCGTGGGTTCGAGTTCGCCATCAGGGTAGCCGAGGAAAACTGTCTCCTGCACACCCAGCGCTTTGTTGGCGGCGCGTTGTTCCTTCTCACGCAGTTTTGCCAGTGCGGGTTTGTAGGCTTCGTCATATTTCGGATCGTTCGAGCCCGCGTCCCCGCTGGTGATAATGACCGAGATGATCTCGCAGCCGGTACGCGCCCACTTAGCCAGGGTCCCGGCAACGCTAAATTCCTGGTCGTCGGGATGCGCGTGAATGGACATGGCACGTTTGGGGATGTATTCTTTTGTGGTCTGCATGGGGGCGATTGTAATCCAAAGTAAGACCTCCGCGTTGAAAACGCGGAGGTCTGAAATTTGAAAGTGACCGTCGCTTGGCGTACGAGCGATCTTACTTGAATTTGTAGGTCACCGCGGGCGAGGTCGAACCATCGCCGAAGAGGATGAACAGGTTGCGGCACGTTCCGGCATACTTTTTGTCGGTTTTCCAATTGAAGATCCAGTTGCCCATGTTCAAATACCGCAGACCCGATTTCCCAGGGCTTTTTTCCACAACTGCCGTGGACGAGTCGCCAGTGAAGGTGGCGCAATCCACCGCGTAGGATTCGACGGCCGTGATACTGGATGGGTCGCTGACCGGTTTGTTGGTGGCGGTCAACTTCAGGTTCCATTTGACCGGAACAGTGCGGCCGGCCTTGGCCATGTTCACTTTGTTCATGCGAATGGGCGGCTTGAACCCGCCAAATTTGTACAACGACTGCCCCGTGAGGGTGACGCACACATCCGCACCTGTGTTATTCAGCACATCGGTTCCATGTACACAAACCTGGGTGTCTCCAACCAGGGGCACGGTAAAGGTGGCAGTGACATCTTCGGTGGGCGAGTCAAAGGCGCCATCTACGGCGCTCATGGCGGTGTAGGAGCCGCCGTTGATGTTGTACTCGGCGGATTGGATGTTCGAGCCGCCGGTGGTTGAATCATCCACGGTGGCGGTCAAGGTGACGGTGGAGTTGACGGGAGCTGGGTTGGGCACCACGACTACATTGGATGTGATCGGGCCGGTGATATCCGTGTCGGCAAATACACTGCCCGTGGGGAAGACAGCCAAAGCCAGCATCGCCGCGAGCAACAGAGGGGAAACCAGTCGAGATCGTTTCATGGTTTGCATTCCTTTCTAATTCGATTGTATGCCGCCGCTCATGGCCCTCAATAGGATATACATCCCATTTCCGATGAGCGTTTGATAAGTAAAGGTTCTCCTTTTGCAAGGAGTCCTTTTTAACATGACCAATGTACTAAAAGAAAGTTACAGGTGATTTTCCCGCTCCCAGCGCTGAATGGCAGATTGCAGGCATGCCAGCCGCGTAGCCGCCGGTTTTTGTGCGCGCTCGAAAGCGACCAGCCGGTCAACGACGGCGCGGTCGCCGCCCACTTTGCGGAGCAGATCATCGTAGATGGCCTTTTCGCGCAGGACATTGTCGAACAATTCATCGGCAGGATGCGGCTCCCCCAACATTCGCCGGATGCCGCGCGTGAACCTGGCCCATGCGCCTCGTTCGGACCGGCGGGCCGGCGCGGCGGGCCGATCCGTGCCCGGCTCATACAGGTTGACGCCGCAATTTGGGCAGCGCGTCAGGTCCATCGGAATGTACGCGCCGCAATTGGCGCATTCGATTTCATCATCTGCGGGCGGTGGGGTGATGCTGGTGGGCATGTCTGTGATCGGATTCCTTGTTACTTCGGTGTAGTCTATAAACTCAAGAGTCCATCGGCTGCCAAGCGCAGGAAGGTGGCCGCGGCTTTGGGCTCGAAGTGCTTTCCAGATTCGTTTTCGATATATTGTAAAGCCGCCTCTTTTGTGAGACGTTTCCGGTAGGGGCGGTCGCTGGTCATGGCGTCGAACACATCCACCACGGCGAAGATGCGCGCCGCCGGGGGAATCTCCTCGCCCTTCAAGCCGCGCGGGTACCCGCTGCCGTCCCATCGTTCGTGGTGGCAGTAGGGGATGTCGAGGGCCGGCCGCAGGTAGGCGATGGGGATCAATAAGTCATTGGCGTAATCGGGATGGCGGCGGATCATATCCCATTCAGTGTCGGTGAGCGGGCCGGGTTTGAGCAGGATTGAATCGGGGATGCCCATCTTGCCGATGTCGTGCAGGAGCGCGCCGCGCCGAATGTGGACCATGTCCATGTCGCGCAGGCCCATGGCGCGCGCCAGTTCCATGGTCAGGTCGGTGATGCGTTGAGAGTGACCCTCCAGCCCGTAGTCGCGCAATTCCTGCGCCCGTGACCAGCCCTCGATGGTGGCGTCGTATGCCAGTGAAAGTTCAAAGTTGGAGCGTTGCAGGTCGTTGAACATCTGGGCGTTGTCGATGGCAATGGCGGCCTGGGTGGAGAAATTTTGCAGCAGGTCGACCCACGGCGCATCGGGTTGAAAGGTCGAGCGGTGATAGACCTCCAGCACTCCCTTGAGTTCTCCCTTGGCAATCAGGGGGATGCCGGTGTACGAGGAGAAGCCCTCGCTCTTCCAGGTTGTGTAAAAATCCCGGTCGGTCAGGAGGTCGGGAGGTTCTGTGAATTGCAGCATCCGGCGTTCGAGGGCGACCTGTCCCGCAAAACTGTGACCCATGGGGATTAGGGCCGATTCCGCCAGGCGGGCGCGGTAGCCATTCCCAGCCGCGAATTCGAAGGATTGCGAATTGGTGTTGAACAACAGGATGTTGGCGGCATCCACGGCCAGCAGGGATTTGATGTAGCTGAGCAGGATGGTGAGGGTGGTACGCAGGTCCATGCTGGAGCCGATGGCAAGGTCAATGGAGCGCAGCGCTTCCACCTGCCGCAGCCGTTGCTGAGATTCCTGCAACAGGCGGTT